>JAVHPV010000055.1:0-4089 GCA_036170775.1 Gallionella sp.
GCTTGCACATCTTTAACCAAAATACGCACCGCGCGCACATCGTAAAGCTCGTTGAAATCGAGCTGTTTACGCTTCATTTTGTTAATGATGCTGTAGATGTGTTTAGGGCGACCTGTCACCTCAGCGGTGATGCCCGCGTGCTGTAAAGCGAGATGTAGCCGAGCAACGAAATCAGCAATGTATTGTTCACGGTCTACGCGCCGTTCATCCAATAGCTTGGCAATTTTTTTGTATAAACTCGGCTCTAGGTAGCGCACCGACAAATCTTCCAGCTCCCATTTCAGCTGCCACACGCCAAGGCGATTGGCTAACGGCGCAAAAATGTTGCGTGTAGTTTGCGCTACACGCTGTTGTAGATCCGTATTAGCCGAGGCCAGACTGCGTAAAGTTTGAGTGCGTTCGGCGAGTTTAATTAACACCACACGAATGTCCTGCACCATCGCTAACAACATTTTGCGCAGAGCTTCAATTTGCTGCGCATGTGCTGCCGCGTCTTGGACGGAGTGGGTAGATAGCTCACTGAGCCGCTGGATTTGCTCCATGCGCGCGAGCCCCTCGACCAACATTGTTATGCTTGCGCCGAATCGTGCCGACAACAGCTCCTGCCAGTCGGGTAAATAAACGGGGATGGCGTACAAAATGCTGGCGGCGAGCGTCTCGTGATCCATGTGCATCGCCACCAGAATTGAAGCAGTCCCCAGCGCATGTTGCATCAGTGGTGTGCCTGTCAGCTCAAACTTGCCCGCATAGTACGGTTCGGCAAGTGCGCACGCACGCTGCAATACCGCAAGCTGTGCGGGTGGGAAAGTGTGCGCCAACATATCCAGCCAAGATTGCGCGGTGAAATCGGTGGGGGGCGGGATGGAAGCAGTGTGCCGAATAGAAACCATGCCGCATTATTACATGACTAGACGCGCGTTTCAGCCTGAGAAACAGCCGCATTACCGTTACAATGCGCGCTAGCAAACTCGAAGGAATCCGTTGTAATGTCGAACAAGAAAGTGGATGTGTTATTGGTTGGGGCGGGGGTCATGAGTGCCACGCTGGGCAAGTTATTGGCGCAGTTAGATCCATCGCTGAAAATTATGATGGTAGAGCGGCTCAGTAAAGTTGCGCACGAAAGCTCGCATAGCTTAAACAACGCCGGCACCGGCCACGCCGGTTATTGCGAATTGAATTACACCCCCGAACAAGCGGACGGCAGCATTGCCATCAAACGTGCGCTGGAAATCAATTCCGCCTATGAAGTCTCGCTGCAATTTTGGTCTCATCTAGTCGAACAAGGGGTGTTGCCCACCCCTAGCAAATTTATCAATCCCGTGTTTCACCAAAGTTTTGTGTGGGGTGAAAAAAATGTGGCATTTTTGCGTAAACGCTATGCCGCTCTGCATACCCACCATCTTTTTGCGGAGATGGAATACAGCGAAGATCCTGAGGTATTGCGCAAATGGATGCCGCTGGTAATGCAACATCGTGACCCGCAACAAACCGTTGCGGCGACACAGGTGAAACATGGTACAGATGTGGACTTCGGTTTTTTGACGCGCAAGTTGGTCAAAGCCATGACCAAGCATTCCACTTTTGACCTTAAATTAAGCCACACTATCACAGGCATGAAACAGCATCCCGATGGGCGTTGGCATGTGCGTATCAAAGACAATCACACAGAACACACCAAGACGATAGAGGCGGGATTTGTCTTTCTTGGCGCAGGGGGCGGTGCGTTACCGTTGCTGCAAAAATCAGGCATCCCTGAAGCAGAAGGCTACGGCGGCTTCCCCGTCAGCGGGCAATGGCTAATCTGCAAAAATCCTGAGGTGGTGAAACGCCATAGCAGCAAGGTGTATGGCAAAGCGCCAACAGGTGCGCCACCGATGTCCGTGCCACATCTGGATAGACGCGTGATTGATGGCGAATTCGCCTTGCTGTTCGGCCCATTCGCCAGCATCACCACCAAGTTTCTCAAAGAAGGCTCGGTGTTAGATTTGTTTTCATCACTCAAATCCAACAACCTCAAACCAATGTTATCGGTGGCACGCGACAATCTCGATCTCACCCGTTATCTCATCACTGAAGCCTTTCGCTCGCACAAAGAGCGTGTCGCGGGCTTGCGAGAGTTTTTTGCGGACGCGCAAGAGGAGGATTGGGAGTTGGCTTCGGCGGGGCAGCGTGTCCAGATCATCAAAGGTTGTAATGCCAAGGGTGGCAAGCTGGAATTCGGCACGGAAATCGTCACCGCCCAAGATGGCACGCTTGCCACGCTATTAGGCGCATCGCCAGGTGCGTCCACCTCCGTACAAGCCATGCTGGAAGTCATCGAACGCTGCTTTGCTACGCGCATGAGCTCGCAAGATTGGCAGCGCAAAATCAAGCAAATGATTCCTTCTTATGGGCAATCGCTGGATGAAGAAGTCACGCTGTTACATACGGTGCGCAAACGCACCTTAGCCACATTGGACTTAAATCATCGCCCGTGGCATTGAACCCAAACGCTAGCTGAACCTGCGCGGGATAAGCTGCGACCTGCCAGCTTGTTGCTTGAGTCGAATGGTGAGTAGTTGCATCAACCTAGAAACCGCAGTCGCCCCCCGCTCATGCTTCGATACGCCTTGCTGCGTAAGGCATTCGGCACGAAGGTGTATCCATCAATTCGGTGGTCATCCCTTCGCTCTGAGTAGTCCGCGCAGCGGGCGTATCGAAGGGTTTACATCGCTCAACTGTGGTTTTTAGGTTAACTGGTAATTTGCACGCAGTTCAGGCCATTGTGTTGGGCGTTTTGCAGTGCCGCCTTGGCGCGTTGTAACAATGTGGTGGCAGCGGTTTCGCGGTCAGGCTGGCGATGCAGGCCGCCGATGCTGACGGTAACAATGCCGTGCGCGGAGCTGCTGTGCGGGATGTTGAGGTCTCGCACCTTGTCACAAAGTTTTTTAACATGGTTGCGCAGCTCCTCAGCGTCGCTGGATAGTGATACCACGGCAAATTGCTCGCCGCTAAAATGTGCCGCGCAATCGGAGGTGCGGGCGAATGATTTGGCGATGCAAGTGCCCAACATGCGTAAACATTCATCGCCTGCGACACGCCCGTAGTGCTGGTTAAATTCGTCGAACTGATCGGGTTCGATCAACACAATGGCGAGCGCACTACGCGTGCGTAAAGCAGTGGAACGCAGCTCCAGCAAACATGCCTCAAATTGCTCGCGGGTGCGCAGTCCTAACACGGGATCAGGCTGAACCAAGCTGTTGCGCTGTTGGTTGAGGCTACGCAAATCCAAGTTGGATTGATGCAAGTGTTGTTCAAGCAGCACGCGTGCGGTGACATCTTTTTGAATGCCGATGTAATGCGTTAACGTGCCTTCACTATTCAACACGGGGGAGACGCTCAACTCGTTCCAAAACATCGAGCCGTCTTTGCGATAGTTGCGCAACACCACCACACAACTTTGTGCTTGGCGCACGGCGGCGGCAAGGGCGGCGATTGCGGGTTGTTCGGTATCCGTCCCTTGCAATACGCGATAGCTGTGCCCGATCAGCTCTGCTGCGGCATAACCCGTGAGCTTTTCAAAACCTTCGTTGACATAGATGAGGGGCAAACCAGGCAATTGCGCATCCACCATGGTGATGCCATCTTGTGATTGCGCAACGGCCTGGGCGAGGAGTTCACGCGTGATTTTACTAGGGGCTTTCATCGTCAAGAGTACAGACTATTTATTGCTGCTGGCGGTTAGGCGTTTATCTAATTCGTCGGCGGGAAGGTAACCTGGCGATTGCAAGCCATCAGCAAAAATTAGATTGGGCGTGCCATTGACGCGTAATTTTTTGGCCAGCGCGATGACTTTGTCCGTAGGTGTGGCGCAGTTTGCCGTAGCGGGCGCATTGCCTTTGAGCATCAAATCGTCCCAAGCTTTGACAGGTTCTTTGTTGCAACGCACGTTGCGCACCAATTCATCCGAGCCCTGGAAGATGGGGTACAAGAACATATACAAGGTGACATCGTTCACCTTGCTCAATTCCTTTTCCAGCTTTTTGCAGAAGCCGCAATTCGGGTCGGTGAAATAAGCCATGCGCCGTTTGCCATTGCCTTTCACTTTTT
>JAVHPV010000056.1:0-4088 GCA_036170775.1 Gallionella sp.
CCTTTACCTGCGGCAAGAATGACAACATTGAGTTTTGACATATTTCCCTCTCAAAAATGGAAGTTTAAACAAAAAAAGCAGCCGAAGCTGCTTTTTTTGTTTATTCAAGGTACTGTTTAGTGTGCTGCTTGTTTGCGTATTTGCTGAATTGCACGCAATTGCGCAACAGCTTCGGCCAACTCTACTTGAGCCTGAGCATAATCCACATCCGACGCACGATTTTTCATCGCTTCTTCGGCTGCTTGTTTAGCCTCCAGAGCCCTTACTTCATCGAGATCTCCACCACGAATAGCGGTGTCGGCAAGAATCGTAACTACACTAGGCTGGACTTCTAACATACCACCTGAAACGTAAATCAACTCATCCGTTTCTTGATTTGGCAACTTTAGACGCACAGAACCCGGTTTAATACGCGTCAACAAAGCCACGTGACGCGGATAAATACCCAACTCACCCTCTTCGCCAGGAACGATAATGAGCTCTGCAAGCCCCGAGAATATGGATGCTTCCGCACTCACAATATCAACATGAACTGTCATTGCCATGGTTGCCCCCATCTTTACAGCGTTTTGGCTTTTTCAACAGCCTCTTCGATACCACCGACCATGTAGAACGCTTGTTCAGGCAAGTGATCGTATTCACCGTCCACGATACCTTTGAAGCCTTTAATGGTTTCCTTCAACGTGACGTACTTACCTGGGCTACCCGTAAACACTTCGGCCACATGGAAAGGTTGGGACAAGAAACGTTGGATTTTACGTGCACGGGACACCGCTAATTTATCTTCTGGAGCTAACTCATCCATACCCAAAATCGCGATGATGTCACGCAATTCTTTGTAACGTTGCAGAGTTTGCTGCACTTTACGTGCGACGGAGTAATGTTCTTCACCAACCACTAATGGATCGAGCTGACGTGAAGTAGAGTCCAACGGGTCAACCGCTGGGTAAATCCCCAGAGATGCAATGTCACGTGACAGCACAACGGTCGAGTCCAAATGCAAGAAAGTTGTCGCAGGAGCTGGATCGGTCAAGTCATCTGCAGGGACATAAACTGCTTGCACGGAGGTAATCGAACCCACTTTTGTTGAAGTGATGCGTTCTTGTAAACGACCCATTTCTTCAGCCAATGTAGGTTGATAACCCACCGCAGAAGGCATACGACCCAACAATGCAGAAACTTCTGTTCCAGCCAAGGTGTAGCGATAGATGTTATCGACGAAGAACAAAATATCACGACCTTCATCACGGAATTTTTCCGCCATGGTCAAACCGGTCAATGCCACGCGCAAACGATTGCCAGGCGGTTCGTTCATTTGACCGAACACCATAGACACTTTGTCCAACACGTTGGAATCTTTCATTTCGTGGTAGAAGTCGTTACCTTCACGAGTACGTTCACCCACCCCTGCAAATACTGACAAACCACTGTGTTGCTTAGCGATGTTGTTAATCAGTTCCATCATGTTCACGGTTTTACCAACACCCGCACCACCAAACAACCCTACTTTACCGCCTTTAGCAAACGGGCAAACCAAGTCAATAACCTTGATACCTGTTTCCAGCAAATCAACAGAAGGGGACAACTCATCAAATTTTGGAGCCTTTTGATGAATTGAACGACGCTCTTCACAAGGAATTTCACCTGCGTCGTCAATTGGACGACCCAGCACATCCATAATACGACCCAATGTTCCAGAACCCACTGGCACGCTGATTGGACTTCCCGTGTTAATAACCGCCATGCCGCGCTTCAGACCATCGGAAGAACCCATCGCAATGGTACGAACAACACCATCACCCAGTTGTTGCTCTACTTCAAATGTAAGACCGGCTTCTGCAATAGAACCCGCATCGGCATTAAGTTTAAGTGCGTCATACACCTTAGGCATATGATCACGTGGAAACTCGATGTCTACAACGGCACCGATACACTGAACAATCTTTCCTTGAGTCATTTTAAAATTCCCCATCTAAAATAATTTTGTAATTTGCTGGCTGTTTGGTGTTAACCATCAACCTACCGCTGCCGCACCGCTACAGATTTCTGAAATCTCTCGGGTAATTGCCGCTTGACGAGCTTTGTTGTAAACCAGTTTTAAGTCTGCAATCACACTCTTAGCATTGTCCGAAGCAGCCTTCATCGCCACCATGCGTGAACTTTGCTCGGAAGCCATGTTTTCAACCACACCTTGATAAACCAAAGATTCAATGTAGCGTAACAGCAACTCATCAATAACGAGCTTGGCATCGGGCTCATAGATATAGTCCCAACTGCCTTCCGCAACACCCATTTGCTCACCGCTGAGTGGCAACAGCTGCTCAATGCACGACTCTTGCTTCATGGTGTTGACGAAATGGTTGTAGCAAATATGAATCGCATCTATTTCGCCTGCAACATAGGCATCTAGCATCACTTTGGTTGCGCCGATCAATTTTTCTAGATGCGGCACATCGCCCAGCCCAGTCAAATTTGATTTAACTTCAGCACTGATGCGATTCATAAAACCAAGACCTTTGTTACCAATTGCGCAAACCGCAACTGCTTTTCCTTGGCTTTCCCATGTTTTCATATGATTTACCGCCAAGCGCAATACGTTGGTATTTAAACCACCACATAGGCCTTTGTCGGAAGTAATCACAATGATGCCAACTTTTTTAATGCTTTCGCGCTTCACCAAAAATGGATGTTTGTATTCTGGATTAGCGCGTGACAAGTGGGCTGCAACAGCACGAATTTTTTCAGCGTAGGGTCGAGCAGCACGCATGCGTTCCTGTGCTTTACGCATTTTGGCTGCGGCAACCATTTCCATGGCGCGCGTAATCTTGCGTGTATTTTCTACACTCTTGATTTTTGTGCGTATCTCTTTACTGCCAGCCATTTCTCACCCCGTCTCAGTAAACAGCCGTTGCTTTGAATTCCTCAATCGCGGCAGAAAGCAATTTTTCGTTGTCCGCGTTCAGATCTTTGCTTGACTCGATAGTGTCCATCAAGGTCTTTTGCTTGGATTTCAAGTAAGAATGCAGAGCTGATTCAAAAGCCAATGCCTTAGGTACAGCCACGTCATCGAAGTAACCCTTATTCACAGAGAATAAAGTTACTGACATCTCCGCAATAGACAATGGGCAGTATTGCAACTGCTTCATCAGCTCGGTCACTAAACGACCACGCTCCAATTGCTTACGTGTCGCCTCATCCAAATCAGAAGCAAATTGAGCAAATGCCGCCAATTCACGATACTGAGCCAATGCCAAACGCACACCGCCACCGAGTTTCTTAATGACTTTAGTTTGTGCTGCACCACCCACACGAGATACCGAAATACCTGCGTTAATCGCTGGACGAATACCTGCGTTGAACAAGTCGGTTTCCAAGAAAATCTGGCCATCGGTAATCGAAATAACGTTCGTTGGAACGAAAGCAGAAACGTCACCCGCTTGAGTTTCAATAATAGGCAAAGCCGTCAACGAACCTGTCTTGCCTTTTACTTCGCCCTTAGTGAATGCTTCAACATAGTCCGCGTTAACGCGAGCAGCACGTTCCAGCAAACGAGAGTGCAGGTAGAACACGTCACCAGGGTAAGCTTCACGACCAGGTGGACGACGCAGCAGCAGAGAAATTTGACGATACGCCCACGCTTGTTTGGTCAAATCATCGTAAACAATCAGTGCATCTTCGCCACGATCGCGGAAGTATTCGCCCATAGTGCAACCTGCATATGGCGCAAGAAATTGCATCGCTGCGGAATCAGAGGCTGTTGCTGCAACGACGATGGTATACCCTAGCGCGCCATGCTCTTCCAACTTGCGTACAACGTTGCTAATGGTTGATGCTTTTTGACCAATGGCCACATAGATACAAATAACACCTTGACCTTTTTGATTGATAATTGCATCAATCGCCACGGCTGTTTTACCCGTTTGACGGTCACCAATAATCAGTTCGCGCTGACCGCGCCCCACTGGAACCATAGAATCAATCGACTTCAAACCTGTTTGCACAGGCTGGTCAACTGATTTACGTGCAATAACGCCAGGCGCGACTTTTTCAATCTTGTCGGTTAACTTAGCATTGATTGGGCCTTTGCC
>JAVHPV010000057.1:0-19964 GCA_036170775.1 Gallionella sp.
CACCACCCGCCAAGGTGAAGGCTTTAGTTTCGGCAATGGCTTTAGCAATGGTTTTAGTGCCTTCACCAAATTGGTCAAATTCAAACACGCCAACAGGACCGTTCCAAACCACGGTACCCGCTTTCATGATGATGTCAGCGATTTCTTGTGCTGATTTAGGACCAATGTCAAAAATCATGTCGTCGTCCGCAACATCCTTGGCATCTTTCAAGATTGCTGGGGTGTTTTCGTTACCAGGCAAGAAGGGCGCAGCCGTTCCCACCACCACGTCTGTTGCAATGGGGATGGTAGCTCCACGTGCGGTCATTTTGGCAATAAGTGCTTGTGCGGTTGGAACGAGATCGTTCTCGCACAATGACTTGCCGACAGGATGTCCCGTGGCTTTGAGGAAGGTGTTGGCGATACCACCACCAACCACCAACTGTTCGCATTTTTCGGATAAAGATTCCAACACGGTCAGCTTAGTGGAAACTTTAGAACCGCCGACGATAGCGACCATCGGACGAGCAGGGCTTAATAATGCCTTGGTTAACGCTTCCAATTCTTCAGTCAACAAGATACCTGCGGCGGCAACAGGAGCGAATTTGGCTACGCCGTGTGTTGAGGCTTCAGCGCGGTGCGCTGTACCAAAAGCATCCATCACAAATACATCACACAACGCGGCATATTTTTTAGCCAGCTCGTCGGTGCTTTTCTTTTCGCCTTTGTTGAAACGGCAGTTTTCCAGCAAAACCAATTCGCCGTCAGCAACGTCAAAGCCACCGTCAGTCCAATCTTTAATCAGACGTACAGGCTTACCCAACTTGGTAGCGACGCAATCAGCCACGGGTTTGAGGGAGTTTTCTTCGGAATACTCGCCTTCGGTGGGGCGACCGAGGTGAGAAGTGACCATCACTTTTGCGCCCGCTTTAAGTGCGGCGTTGATGGTTGCCATAGAGGCGGTAATGCGTGCGTCAGAGGTGACTTTGCCATCTTTGACGGGAACATTCAGATCAGAGCGAATGAGAACGCGTTTGCCCTTGAGATCCAAATCGGTCATTTTAATAACAGACATGATTTTTCCTTTGAACTTATGAATGAAAAGGGGTGAGTCTTTAGACCCACCCCTTTTGGCGGGTTACGCTTACGCTAACCCACCTTACGCGATGTGACGAACCATGCGCATCAGGTTGCAGGTGTAGCCATACTCGTTGTCATACCAAGCGACCACTTTGACGAAGGTCGGATCGAGTGCAATGCCCGCGTCAGCATCAAATACTGACGGTGTGCTTTGTCCACGGAAATCGGTGGAAACCACTTTCTCATTGGTGAAGCCCAACACGCCTTTCAGTGGGCCGCTTTCCGAAGCCGCCTTCATAGCTGCAACGATTTCTTCGTACTTGGCGGGTTTTTCCAACTCGCAAGTCAAGTCCACCACAGAAACATCTGAAGTCGGTACGCGGAATGCCATCCCTGTCAGCTTCTTGTTCAGCTCAGGAATCACCACGCCAACGGCTTTAGCTGCGCCCGTTGAAGAAGGAATGATGTTTTCCAAGATACCGCGACCACCGCGCCAATCTTTGTTGGATGGGCCGTCAACCGTTTTTTGGGTTGCTGTTGCAGCATGTACTGTCGTCATCAAACCGCGCTTGATGCCGAAAGTGTCGTTCAACACTTTCGCCACAGGAGCCAAAGCATTGGTAGTGCAAGAAGCGGCAGAAACAATTGCCTCGCCCTTGTAGGAGGTGTGGTTCACGCCATACACGAACATCGGGGTGTCATCTTTGCTTGGAGCGGATTGAATAACTTTTTTCGCGCCTGCATCGATATGTTTTTGGCAAGTGTCTTTAGTCAGGAAGAAACCGGTGCATTCAATAACAATATCTACGCCAGCTTCATTCCACTTCAAGTTTGCGGGATCACGCTCTGCGGTCAGGCGAATTTTTTTGCCATTCACAACAAGGTTACTGCCATCAACTGCCACATCACCATTGAAACGACCATGTACCGAGTCATATTTCAACATGTAAGCCAAGTAATCTGGCTCAAGCAAGTCATTGATTGCAACGACTTCAATTTCAGGAAAATCCTTGGTTGCAGCACGGAACACCATACGACCGATACGACCGAAACCATTGATGCCAACTTTAATTGCCATGTTTTCTCTCCCGTTTAGTTATAAAAATCTGATGTCTTACAGTACGCTCTTAACAACTTTTACGACATTCTCGACAGTAAAGCCGAAATGCTTGAACAACTCTGGTGCGGGTGCAGATTCGCCGAAGCAATCCATCCCGACCACCGCGCCATCCAGCCCTACATACTTGTACCAACCGCTAGTCACACCGGCCTCAACGGCAACACGTTTCACCCCTTTAGGCAACACGCTGTCTTTGTAGGCTTGATCTTGATTGTCGAACACGTTGGTGGAAGGCATCGAGACCACGCGCACGTTCACGCCTTCGGCTGCCAAAGCGGCTTGTGCCTTGATCGCCAAATCCACTTCTGAACCTGTGGCGATGATGATCGCTTGTGGCTTGCCATCGGCTGCCTCGCTCAATACATAACCCCCCTTACGGATGTTGGCGATTTGCGCCTCATCACGTTTTTGGAATTGCAGGTTTTGACGGCTGAAGATCAAGCTGGAAGGACCATCTTTGCGTTCCACCGCTGCCACCCAAGACACTGCAGATTCCACGGTGTCGCACGGACGCCATACTTGCATGTTAGGGATGTAACGCAGGGTCGCGGTTTGCTCAACGGGTTGGTGGGTTGGGCCATCTTCGCCCAGGCCGATAGAGTCGTGGGTGAACACATAGATCACGCGCTGTTTCATCAGGGCGGACATGCGCAACGCGTTGCGTGCATACTCGGAGAACATCAGGAAAGTGCCGCCGAAGGGCAACAAACCACCGTGCAAGGCCATGCCGTTCATGATGTGCGACATACCAAATTCACGTACGCCGTAGCTGATGTAGTTACCCGTGGACTTACCAGAAACATGCTTGCAACCGACCCAGTTAGTCAGGTTAGAGCCAGTCAAGTCAGCCGAACCGCCCAAGAATTCTGGCAAGGCAGGTTGCAAGGCGTTGATGGCATTTTGCGAGGCTTTGCGGGTGGCAATGGTTTCGCCTTTGGTGTTGGTATCTGCAATCACTTTGGCGGCATGTGCCGCCCAGTCAGCGGACAGCTCACCCTTCATGCGACGCTCAAATTCAGCAGCCTCAGCGGGGAATGCTGCACGATAAGCTGCAAATTTGTTATTCCATTCGCTTTCGAGTGCTGCA
The DNA here is from genome assembly GCA_036170775.1 of Gallionella sp. Lineage (GTDB taxonomy): Bacteria > Pseudomonadota > Gammaproteobacteria > Burkholderiales > Gallionellaceae > Gallionella. The sequence continues at coordinate 3,267 of JAVHPV010000057.1, forward strand.
CCCTTGGCTTTGGCATCCCATGCCTCATAAACGTGTGCTGGGATTTCAAACGGAGGGTAGTTCCAGCCGATGTGTGCGCGCGTTGCGGCAACTTCGGCATCGCCCAGTGCCGCACCGTGAACATCGTGGCTGTCTTGCTTGTTAGGAGAGCCAGCCCCGATGATGGTTTTGCAACAAATCAAAGTAGGTTTGTCGGTCACTGCTTTGGCCGCTTGAATCGCAGCTTCAATCGCTGCACTGTCATGACCTTGCACGTTAGCAATTACGTGCCAACCGTAGGCTTCAAAACGTTTTGCCGTGTCATCGGTGAACCAGCCTGGTGTGTGACCGTCGATGGAGATTTGGTTGTCATCCCAGAAAGCCGTCAGCTTGCCCAACCCCCAAGTGCCTGCCAAAGCGCAGGCTTCGTGTGAAATGCCTTCCATCATGCAACCATCGCCCATGAACACATAGGTGCGGTGATCGACGATTTCGTGACCAGGTTTATTGAATTCGGCGGCCAACAATTTTTCCGCCATCGCGAAACCCACCGCATTGGTGATGCCCTGACCTAACGGGCCGGTGGTGGTTTCCACGCCTACGGTGTAGCCATACTCAGGATGACCAGGTGTCTTGGAGTGCATTTGACGGAAACGCTTCAACTCATCCATCGGCAAGTCGTAGCCTGTCAGGTGCAGCAATGCGTAAATCAGCATTGAGCCGTGACCATTGGATTGCACGAAGCGATCACGATCCGCCCACTTGGGGTTGTTCGGATTGTGGCGCATATGCCCACGCCACAACACGTCGGCGATTTCTGCCATGCCCATCGGCGCACCTGGGTGACCAGAGTTCGCTTTTTGCACCGCATCGACTGCCAGCATACGAATTGCGCCGGTAATATCGTTAAATTTAGGTGGGGTAACGTTACGTGTCGCTGCCATTTCCATGCCTCCTGAATATCCTAATTAGGACGAGTTTTTGAATTTGTAGAGCGGTGAATTATGCCGCAGCCCCCAGATTAGGGCAACCGCCTAGCGTGGTAGGGTAATTGCAGGCTTTAGTTGGCAGCTTCATCGTCCGCGCCTTTTTTGTTGAATTTGAGACCTAACTGTTTCAATTTACGATACAAGTGGGTACGCTCTAAACCAACCTTTTCCGCCACACGCGACACATTACCCGCCTCTTTTTGTAGGTGATAACCGAAATACAGCGCGTCAAAATGATCCCGCGCCTCACGCAACGGCAGTTCCAACGGTAAAGAAAACTGATGGTCAATACCGTCAATATGCAGCGTAACGCTCTGAGTTTGTGTCGCAACCACTTCCAGTCGTTGTGGGGCGAGGCCTTCCTTGATGGCTTTGGCAACAGTGCCTAATAATTTTTGTAATGAAATAGGCTTTTCTAAGAAATCTACCGCACCAATACGCGTCGCTTCTACGGCGGTTTCTATCGTGCCATGCCCGGACATCATGACCACAGGCATGGTGAGCAAATCTTGCTCTACCCATTCTTTCAGCAGCGTGACCCCATCGACATCGGGCATCCAAATATCTAACAATACCAAGTCGGGTTCATGCTGCAAACGATGCGCTCTGGCCTGCTCGGCATTTTCAGCTAAAGTCACTTGGTAACCTTCATCAAACAAAATTTCTGATAACAGCTCGCGGATACCAATTTCATCATCTACAACAAGTATATTTTTGCTCATATTCCCTCTACGCTAAAGGCAGTCGAATCGTGACCACCGCGCCACCACTGGCGACATTTTCGATGCTGATATGACCACCATGTTCTTCGGTAATCTTCTTGACGATAGCGAGGCCTAAGCCCGTGCCTTTAGATTTAGTCGTCATGTAGGGCTCAAACGCCCGCGCTAACACTTTCTCTGGAAAACCGCTGCCATTGTCTTGCACACGCAGCATAATTTCGCCTTGCACCAGCGCGGTACTTAAGAAAATCTGTGCTTGGGCTACATCATGCAAAGCATCTTGGGCATTCTGTAATAGATTGTGTATGACTTGTCGTAAACGCGTTGCGTCACCCTGAACTTCACTGGCGGCGGCTTGTAAAGACAAGCTCACAGGAATGGCATTTGCTTCATACAAGCCCAGCACTTCCTTGATGAGCTGATGCATGTCAAGACGATGTAGTTTCAACACAGGGCCGCGCGCATAGTCGGCAAAGTCAGTCACCATATTTTTCATCGCACCGACTTGGCTAACAATGGTCTGTGTGGCACGTTGCAACAACTGCTGATCATGCTCGTCCAGCTTGTCACTGAGCTTATGTTGTAAGCGTTCTGCGGATAGCTGGATGGGGGTTAATGGATTTTTAATTTCATGCGCCAAACGTCGTGCCACTTCACCCCACGCCGCTTGACGTTCCGCTTGTAACAAGTGACTGATGTCGTCGAACACCACCACATAACCCGCATCCGCGCCTAACGGCAAACGCGTGCCACGCAGCAACAGTATCTGGTTACCATTTTTGCTTAGACGTTCGATTTGACGCTGCCATTCTCCGTTGGGGGTTTCCGCAAAAGCGGCAGTAATCGTCTGACAAAACGATTCAAGCAAGGTATATTTTTCGGCGATTTGCTGTAATGATAATCGTTGCCAATCTTGTAAGGGCGCGGCTAGGATTGTGGCCGCGCTAGTATTCGCCGAGCGTAGATGCAATTCATCATCGAGTGCCAATACGCCTGAAGATAAATGTGTCAACACGCTTTCCAAATAACCTTTAGCACTTTCCACCTCCTGCTGCTGCCGCTCACTGGCATATTTTGCTTCTGCCAATTGCCGCGTCATTTGATTGAACAGCCCAGTTAATGCACCCAGTTCATCACTACTACGTATCGGATATTGCCCCGTAAAATCGCCTTGTGCCACTGAGCGGGTGCCTTCTGCCAGAGCCTCCAGCGAAGCCCCCAAACGCTCACTAATGAATAAGGCTGCCGAAACGGCAGTCAACATGACCACCAACAGAGACAAGGTCAAGGTAATCGCATACAGTCGTTTCAACCCTAACCGCGATAAAGTGAGTTCTTGATATTCTCGATACACGGTTTGTACCGATTCCGCATCAGCTTCCACCTGTTTGGAGACGGGCTGGGCGAACTGCAACACATAACTTTGCCCAGGGATAAGCGCGGAATTTACCCACACCATGACACGTAAGGTCAGTCCTTTTTGGCTATTACTATCTATCATGGAATGCTCGCCTTTGCTTTTTACCAAAGCGAGCTGGGTACTATCGGGGACATTCGGGAGTAGGGTGCTGCCACTACTGGCGTAGGCAATCAATTTGCCTTTAGGGGTAAAGAGAGCCGCTTCTTGCGCAGTACCTTCATCTATCAGTTGTTCTAAAGCAGCTTGGTAACGCTCTGCTGTTTTTTCACTCAGCAACAAACCAATGAATTGGGTTTTTTTAGTTAATTCTTTGAGGCTATTGTCCAAGCCATTGCGTCCCAGATTCAATCCGGATTCCAAAGCTTTTTCCACGCGCACATCAAACCAAGATTCAATACTTTTGCTCAAAAATTGTACGGATACGGCATACACCAAAATCCCAGGAACTACTGCGATCAAAGTAAAAAAAGTTACCAAACGCAAAGTCAGTTTCGCACCGAATACTTTGCGCTTGAGTTTGTCGCGCAGGCGTAATAGCTGGTATCCAACCAAGCCCATGAGCCCCAAAGCCAACAAGCCCGTCAATCCCAACAAGGCGTAGTAATTCAGGGAAAATACTTCCGTGTTGACGCTGCTACTGGAGAGCAGATAGAGCAGGGCCGCTCCCAAAACAACGCTGATAGGAATGAAATATTTCACGTGTTCACTCCGCCTTAGCCCTGCGTGCCGTGATGTCCACAGAGCTAAGCACCCAACGATACCAATCGGAATCAATATCCCATTCCTTGCTGGTCAGGGCATTCACTTGTAATAGATTGGGGAGTTGATCAATGTCCAACCTTAATCGCGCCGCCGCAATATAACGTCCTTCTTTTTTGAAAATTTCGCTGGGAATAGTGGCCGAGCTTTGCCGCGCCACAATATTCAACGCATCGTCTAGGCTAGAAAAATTTTGGAATAGCGCGCCACGCGCAATCCGATATTGACGGGTAAGGACATTGTAGGAAAGTTTGATGGGCTGGCTACTTTGATAAAGCTGTTCATCTAGCCAATACCAACGCGAACGCGTTAAGGAAAATTCCCCGACAAAATAAATTGGCACGCCACGTGACAATGCCTGTTGCACAACAAAATTCAGATTTATCTCGAAATCCGCCGTGAGTTGATAACCTTCTTCACTCGCCCGTAGCTCGGCTTTATTGACCGAAATACCATCGGCTTGCGCAGCCGCCACGCCCATCACGAGCAAACAACAGCCCAGCAAAAAACAGCTAAGTAGTTTTGTGTAGCAGCGCATAGAAAAATCCATCATGCTCGTGGTTGGGAATGAGTTGACCTGACGAATTATCAGGCAAATCGACAACTAACCGTTGCGCATTCGCGTGTTCACTTAAAAAAGCCTTCACCACCTGCTCGTTTTCTTGGTCGAACACCGAACAGGTCGCATACAGTAATTTCCCTTGCGCTTCGAGCAACGGCCATAGAGCGCGCAGTATCTCTAACTGCTGCTTGGCAAAGCCTGCAATGTCGGCATGGCGACGCAACCATTTGATGTCAGGATGACGACGCACCACACCGGAAGCCGAGCAGGGCACATCCGCCAGAATGCGCTGGAATGGGCGACCATCCCACCAAGCATCAGGTTGTGCCGCATCGCCCGCCTTCAGTTCGGCAGACAGCCCTAAACGCTGTAAATTCTCCGCCACCCGTTGTAAACGCGTGGCATCTTTATCCACTGCGAGCATAGCAACGTTAGCGTATTCCAATACATGCGCAGTTTTTCCGCCTGGCGCGGCACACGCATCCAACACACGCATTCCATCCTGCACATCTAACAAAGTGGCCGCATATTGTGCACCCGCATCTTGCACCGACACATCCCCAGTAAAAAATCCTGGTAATTTGTCTACCCCCACGGGTTTGCTGAGCAACACGGCTTGGGGGGCAATCGCTGTCGCCTCGATGTCTTGTTGTTGAAGTTGTTGCAGGTAATCTGTCACGGCCATGCGCCGCTGATTAACGCGTAAGGTCATGGGCGGATGCTGGTTGCCAGCCGCTAAGATTCCCGCCGCACGCTCACCATATTGCTTATGTAATTCGGCGATCCACCAATGCGGATGGTTATCGCGCGCTTCATCACGTTGTTGCACTTGTACCAACAACTCCGCTTGTTCACGCAAAAAACTGCGCAATATCGCATTCACCAAACCACTCACTTTGACATGTTGCATTTGTGCTGCACGCACTGCGTGATCGACCACTGCATGTGGGGCGGCCTTGCTGTATTGAAGTTGATACAACGCCACCAACAACAGGTGGCGAATGCGTTGGTCGGAAAGAGGTTTGTGCAACAACAAACTCAACAAGCCATCCATCTGTCCAAAATAACGTAACGTGCCGTAACTCAAATCTTGTAGGGCTGCGCGTTGTGCGGGAGTCCAAACTGCTTTGCGGCGTAACGACTCATCCAACACCTGATTGAGATTGCGCCCATCTACCAAGACTTGCTGAACGATTTGGCTTGCTGCTATTTGGATGTTGTGCATCTAGTTCCTTGAAAATCGGCTGCCGACAAGCATTGGGATCGCTTGCAAAAATTGCATAGCGGGCTGAGCCTTGCCACCTGGTCGTTGTAACACCTCTAGACGTAAAGCCCCTTGTCCGCAGGCCACCGTGATGCCGTGTTTATCAACGGTTAAAATCGTCCCAGGTTCACCGTTTAGGTCTGCCACATGGCTGGCTTGCCAAATTTTAAGCAGCGTACCGTTGTATCCCGCCGTACACACGGGGAATGGGTTAAAAGCACGAATAAGACGTTGCAACACTTGGGCATCAAGTTGCCAATCTAGTGCGGACTCATTTTTCAACAACTTGGCCGCATAGCTTACTTGTGTTGCCTCTTGGGGGGTGGCAACCAAGCCGCCGTCAGGCAAGGCACGCAATGCCTGCAAAATACTCGATGCGCCAATTGCTGCGAGCTTGTCGTGCAAGGTAGCCGCCGTATCGCTGACATCAATCGGACAAGTGTGGCACAACAACATATCCCCCGTATCCAAGCCCTCATCCATTTGCATGATGGTGATGCCCGTTTCCGCATCCCCTGCTTGAATAGCCCGTTGAATGGGGGCAGCACCGCGCCAGCGTGGCAACAATGAAGCGTGAATGTTTAAGCAACCATAACGCGGCATCGCCAACACAGCCGCTGGCAAAATCAAACCATACGCAGCCACCACCATCACATCCGCATGGAGTGCAGCAATGCTGTGCTGAGCTTCTTCGGATTTCAGACTGACGGGTTGCAACACGGGTAAATTGTGCTGCAAAGCCAATTGTTTAACCGAGCTGGCGGTCATCTGCATACCGCGCCCCGAAGGTCGGTCGGGTTGAGTAAGCACGCCGACAACGCGGTGTTCTGTAAGTATCGCCGCCAACGCACTGGCAGCAAATTGTGGCGTTCCCGCAAACAGGATATTCATCGCTTTCGTTACATTCTTTCGCGCTGCTGTTTTTTCAGCTTGTTGCGAATGCGTAGTTGTTTCAGTTGCGAGAGATGCTCCACAAATACTTTACCCTGTAGGTGATCCATTTCATGTTGAATACATACGGCCAAAAATCCCTCTGCCTCCAAGGTAAAACTTTGTCCCTGTTCGTTCAGTGCTCGCACGCTGACTTTTTCAGCTCGCTGCACAGTTTCATAAACCCCAGGTACTGACAAACAACCTTCTTCACCTTTTTCGCTGCCGCTACTTGCTAACAATTCAGGATTGATAAAAACGCGCAAATCATCGTGCGTCTCCGAAACATCGACCACGATCACGCGCTGATGCACATCGACTTGCGTGGCCGCCAAACCCACCCCAGGGGCGGCATACATAGTTTCAGCCATATCGCTAACTAATTTCTTAATCTGCGCGTTGACTTCAACAACAGGCTTTGCCACTTTATGTAGTCGTTCATCTGGATACTGCAAAATTTTCAAGATTGCCATGCTTGACCCGTAAATGCTTGCTAATTTATATGACTAGATGCAGAATTTAACGCAACGTGAGAAGTTTGCGTGACCTTTAACTTTGACTCTAATGGAGTTTCCATGCGTAAGATTATATCGCTGATTTGCCTGTTGTTGCCCAGTCTAGCCCTTGCCGCCGCCTCTGAAAGCGGTGCAGAGATTCGAAGTGACGCACCTGATCGGCACGTTGTCGTCAAAGGTGACACACTCTGGGATATTTCTGGAAAGTTTTTCAAAGACCCATGGAAGTGGCCACGCATTTGGGGAATGAATAAAGACACCATCAAAGATCCACACTGGATTTATCCAGGCAATGTGATTTATCTGGATCGAGTCAGCGGTACGTTACGCATAGGTGAGAAAGGCAGAACCATCAAGCTTTCGCCACAAATTCGTGATGGCAACAGCGCATTTGATGCCATTTCTAGCATTCCTTCGAAAGTTATTGCGCCATTCCTTGGTCAACCTTTGGTCGTTGACGAAAGCAGCTTAAAAGATGCGCCCACCTTGGTTGCCCTGCAAGAAGGCCGCGTTATCGCTGCGGTTGGTGATCTTGCTTACGCTAAAGGATTGAATGGCAATGAGGGGGATCGCTGGCATGTGTATCGTCCAGGAAAATTATTTGTTGACCCAGAGACCCATGAAACTTTAGGACGTGAAGCGATTTTTCTAGGCGACGTTGCCGTCGAAAAACTTGCGGATGTCAGCACCACAAAAGTGATTGTGGCAAAACAAGAAATCAATCCAGGGGATCGTTTAATTGCCCCTTCGGGAGAAGTCACTAATAACTATTTGCCTCGCGCACCCGAGTCAGCGATCAACGCTAGCGTGATTTCTATCTATGGTGGGGTCACTCAAGCAGGGCAAAATACCGTGGTCACGCTCAATAAAGGCGCACGTGATGGTTTGCAAAATGGCCATGTATTGGCTTTGTATTCGCACGGCAAGCAAGCCAAATTTAATGGTGACAACATCAACTTGCCTGATGAACGTTATGGCTTGGTATTCGTGTTCCGCGTTTTCGACAAGGTGTCTTACGCGCTGGTCATGCAAACTCAGCTTCCCGTTCAATTATTGGATAAAGCCACGACCCCTTAAGCAATGACACCAGACACCTCGCTCAACGCTTGGTTGGCACTGAGCCTGACGCGAGGATTAGGCGGCGAGGGTGCGCGACGGTTATTGACTGAATTTGGCTCACCTGAAGCCGTTTTTGCTGCCACACCCAGCGCGCTTAAATCCATCGTCAAAGTAGAAATCGCCAATCAAATTGCGACGGGTATTGCGGAAGAACTCATTGCCCCCACGCTCACTTGGCTGCAAGACAACAATAATCACATTGTTACACTTGCCGACCAAGATTATCCGCAAGCCCTGTTAAACATCCCCGATCCACCTTTATTGTTGTACGTAAAAGGCCGTCTTGATTTATTGAATCATGCTGCATTAGGTATCGTGGGGAGTCGCAATGCTACGCCGCAGGGACTAAATAATGCAGAGGCTTTTGCAAAATCATTGAGTGAGGCGGGGCTGTGCATCATCAGTGGCATGGCGCATGGCATAGACGCAGCCGCACATCGCGGTGCCTTACAAGGTAAGGGCAGTAGTATCGCGGTAGTTGGCACTGGGTTAGATAAAGTGTATCCAGCGGCAAATCGTGACTTGGCGCACAAGCTTGCAGTTCAAGGCACATTGGTTTCGGAGTTTCCTCTAGGAACACCGCCTTTAGCCGCTAATTTTCCAAGGCGGAATCGCATTATTAGTGGCATGAGTGTTGGCAGTTTGGTGGTGGAAGCTTCATTACAAAGTGGCTCTTTAATCACAGCTCGTCTCGCCCTAGAACAGGGGCGCGATGTTTTCGCCATTCCAGGTTCTATCCATGCCCCGCAAAGCAAAGGCTGTCACTCACTTATTAAACAGGGCGCAAAGCTGGTAGACGCGGCACAGGATATATTAGAGGAGTTAGGCAACCTGGTTCTTGCACCCGTAACCTGCTCGGATAGCACCGCTAGCGACAACCCATTACTTGAACACATGGGCTTCGATGCCATCGACTTAGATACCCTAAGCACACGCAGCGGCTTGACGATAAGCCAGCTATCCGCCATGCTGTTACCACTTGAGCTAGAGGGGCGCATCAGCACCTTACCTGGCGGTTTGTATCAACGTATTCATTAAAACCACCACGATTATGTTCGAAATCTTAATGTATTTATTTGAAAGTTACTTCGATGCTGGGCATTATCCAGAACCCGAAAAACTTTCACGCAAGCTGACTGCTGCGGGCTTTGAGGGCGAGGAAATTGATGAAGCCTTGACTTGGCTGTCGGCACTTCAGCAACAGAATCTATCACTCTACTCGGACAAATTGGAACATGTCGGTTTACGCCATTTTGCTGAGCTGGAATCTCAACGTATTAGCGTTGAGGGGCGTAGCTTCCTGCTTTTTGCCGAACAACAACACATGATTTCTGCGGTTGAACGCGAAATGGTGATTGATCGCGCCGTGGCCTTGCAACAAAAAAATCTTGGTATAGATAAACTCAAGCTCATTATGCTGATGGTGTTGTGGAATCGCCATCAAGATCTTGATCCCTTGCTCATTGAAGAATTACTTTCGCCACTCCATTCCGCGCAACTTCACTAATCCCAACGCATGGCAACCAATCTCCTTATTGTCGAATCTCCCGCAAAAGCTAAAACGCTCAAAAAATATTTGGGTAAGGATTTTGAGGTACTCGCTTCTTATGGTCATGTACGCGACTTAGTTCCCAAGACCGGAGCGGTTGATACCGAGCATGGATTCGCCATGCAGTATGAGACTATCGCACGCAATAGCAAACATGTAGATGCCATTGCAAAAGCGGCTGCCAGTGCCGACAACATCCTGCTCGCACCCGATCCCGACCGCGAAGGAGAGGCCATCGCTTGGCATATTTCTGAGCTACTCAAAGCCAAGCGTGCGCTTAAAGGCAAAAACATGCAGCGCGTGGTATTTTATGAGATTACCCAATCCGCAGTAAAAGAAGCCGTTGCACACCCACGTGAAATCGCCATGCCTTTGGTGAATGCTCAACAAGCGCGACGCGCCCTCGATTATCTGGTTGGCTTCAATTTATCACCCTTGCTATGGCGCAAAATTCGCCCTGGATTGTCTGCCGGTCGAGTACAAAGTCCAGCTTTGCGCTTGATTGTCGAGCGCGAGTTGGAAATTGAAGCTTTCAAGACTCAAGAATACTGGTCAGTCCATCTGAACACGCATAAAGATGCGCAGCCGTTTACGGCAAAGCTTTTCCAATATCAAGGTAAAAAGGTAGAGCAACTCAGTATTGGCAGCCAGCAAGAGTTTGACGCAATTCATGCCAAAATTAGTGCCGCCAAATTGCCGCCCAAAGTAGTCCGAGTCGAGAAGAAAGCGAAGCAACGCTATGCCGCTGGACCTTTCACCACCTCAACTTTGCAACAAGAAGCCGTGCGCAAATTAGGCATGTCGGCGGAACGCACCATGCGCACCGCTCAGTCCTTATACGAAGGCGTGGATATTGGTGGACAAACGCTGGGGTTGATTTCCTATATGCGTACCGACTCGGTATCGCTGGCAAAGGAAGCTGTGCAAGAAATTCGTGACTACATCAGTAGCAATTTTTCTTCGGAGTATCTGCCTAGCAAACAACCTGTCTTTAAGAGCAAAACCAAGAACGCGCAAGAATCTCATGAGGCGATACGTCCGACTTCGATAGAACGCACGCCTGAGAGCATCCACACACATCTCAGCGCAGATCAGGCGCGCCTGTATGAAATGATTTGGAAGCGCACCTTGGCTTGCCAGATGGCTCCCGCACGCTTTGATACCGTCAGCCTAGATATACGCTTAGGCGGTGACGACACACTATTCCGGGCCAACGGACAAGTGTTGGTTTTCCCTGGCTTCATCAGTGTCTACATGGAAGATGTGGATGATGCTGAAGAAGAGGAGGGCGGCAAACTTCCCGTGATGCAAGAAGGCGATATTTTGAGTGTAGACAAGCTGTTTGGTGAGCAACACTTCACGCAGCCGCCACCGCGTTTCTCTGAAGCGAGCTTGGTTAAATCTTTGGAAGAATATGGCATAGGCAGACCGTCCACTTACGCCACCATTATTTCTACACTGCAAGCGCGCGAATACGCCACCTTGGATAAAAAGCGTTTTGTCCCAACCGATGTTGGACGCGTAGTCACGCGCTTTTTGACAGAACATTTTACGCGTTATGTAGATTACGATTTCACCGCGCATCTTGAAGATGAACTGGACGAGGTTTCGGAAGGAAAACGCGACTGGATAGGCGTGATGGCAGCGTTTTGGCAAGGTTTTTCCGCGCTTATTAAAGACAAGACCAATATTGATCGCCCTGTTGAATTACTCGATGAAGTCTGCCCTGAATGTGGCAAACCTTTGGCCAAAAAACTCAGCCGTTACGGCAGTTTTATTAGCTGCACGGATTACCCTACCTGCAAATATAAACGTAGCCTGAGTGGCGAAACGGCAGATGATGCCTCAGCTAGAATTGAACTGGGTGATCATCCAGACACGGCGCAAAAAGTGCTGTTACTCCGTGGCCCTTATGGTCATTACGTACAATTAGGCGAGGTCATTGAAGGCGAAAAACTTAAACCAAAACGTGTTTCTTGGCCAAAGGAAATGTCCCTTGAAAATGCTGACTTGGCGAATGCCTTAAAGCTGCTCTCACTGCCGCGTGATTTGGGTCTGCATCCTGAATCAGGTAAAAAAATTATTGTCAACATTGGCCGCTTCGGGCCTTATATTGGTCACGATGGGAAATTCAAATCTATTCCACGAAGTGACAGCATCTTTGATATTAGTCTCGCTAGAGCCGTAGAGTTGTTAGCACAAGCACGTGATAACAACACCGTGTTACGCACACTGGGAGATCATCCCGAAGACAAGGCCAGTGTAGAAATTTGTAGCGGTCGTTATGGGCCGTATGCGCGTCATGGCAAAGTGAATGCCACCCTACCCAAGGACATTTCACCTGATGAAATTACGCTCGAACAAGCTTTAGAGCTGATTGCAGCAAAAGCAGCAAAGGGGGGAACAGGAAAGTCTAAAGTCGTCAAAAAATCGCCAGCTAAAGCCAAGGTGAGCAAGCCCAAGGCAACGGAAAAAGCCCCGCTAAGCACGGCAAAAAAACCAGCTAAAAAAGCGGCAGCTAAAAAATCCACTAAGGTCAAAGCGTAGGCTTACTCAAGTCTCAAGAAAAAAATCCGTCATCCCACAGCTCCTTGGTCAACGCCATGTAATCACTTGCACCAGGGCTGTGGGGTGCAAATGCAAACACGTCCTTACCGTGCATCGGGCTGGTTGCTAGTCCCACAGTCTCGCCAATACGAGTCTTGCAGACCAACTCCCCATAGCGTTCGCGCAACTTATCGTACACCTCAAAAGCCAATTTTCTTCTTGAGTCAAAACGCGTCACTAGGATGCGCCGCGCAAATTTGCGCTTAAGCTTGCCCTCCAGCACATTTAATGCACTGTCTAGCCGATACACGCCTTGCAGTGAAAGAAAATCCGCCGAAACTGGAATCAAAACGCGATCGGCGGCCAACAAGGCATTCAGTGTCAACACTCCTAGCATTGGGCAGCAATCTATCATAATGGGTGCGCCCGTTAGTGCTAACTCCTCCTGCAAGCCATGTTTTAATAGGTTTGCAACCTTTGGATCGCTGCCAAAAGTTGCATCAATTTTAGCCAGCTCTAACGATGCTGGAATAATTTGCCAGCCACGCGCGGTGTTCTTGAGCAAATCCGCCAAAGGTGTTTTAAGCTTGAAAAATGCCGCCATACCACCATCGCTCACCGCTCTTTCAGCTCCGCTCGCCATCGTCAAATGTCCTTGCGGATCTAAATCCAAGCCGATTGGGCAACGCTGCGCAACATCTAGCGCGGCAGTCACGTTCAGGCAAGTGGTGGTTTTGCCTACGCCACCTTTTTGATTAAATACGGCTATCACCGCCATACTAGACCTCTCCAATTCCTTTAATCCAAGCAAGGTAACTCTGCTGGTTCTCTCCGCAAAGGAAACATCCTCTTCACTAAGAAGCAATATGCCTGTAAATAAACAAGGGGAAGGTATGGAATAAGGCGGATAAAACATTGATATTCGGCTATTTGGCCGAACAATGAAATTGAGCTGGGATTACATTCAGATACAAATGTTCGCCAATATCACATATTGCTGTAACAACTGCCCTCTAAAATGCGGGCTGATCACATACTTTTCATGAGTATGTTTTCTCCTCCCTGATTCGGGCAGTCTGAAAGGACTGCCCATTTTTTTGCCCCACACTTAGCGCACACGCGCTGACTTACAGTCAATCTATTCCACCGTCACCGATTTAGCCAAGTTACGTGGCTTATCAACATCAGTGCCTTTTTCCAAAGCGACGTAGTAAGCCAGCATTTGCAAGGGGATGGTATGGATAATGGGGCTCAGATAACCCGCATGTTCAGGCATTTGTATTATGTGTATCCCGTCCATTTCTTGAATGTGTGTTTCTGCATCAGCAAAAACATAAAGTTCTCCACCGCGTGCACGCACTTCTTGCAAGTTAGATTTTAGTTTTTCCAATAGGCTGTCATTCGGCGCAACGGAGACCACGGGCATATCCTTATCCACCAATGCCAAGGGGCCATGTTTTAACTCGCCTGCGGGATAAGCCTCCGCATGAATATAAGAAATCTCTTTGAGCTTGAGTGCACCTTCCATCGCAATAGGGTAGTGCATACCACGCCCTAAAAATAAAGCATGCTGTTTATCGGAAAAATTCTTGGCTAGCTCCGCAATTTGTGGCTCTAGTGCTAACACCTTCTGTATTGCCACAGGCAGATGGCGTAACTCATGCAAATACTGTTGCTCATGCTCACAGGAAAGTCGACCCCGTAGTTTTGCCAGTACCAAGGTGAGAATAAATAGCCCTGCCAATTGCGTCGTAAATGCTTTTGTCGAAGCCACACCGATCTCTGGGCCTGCACGAGTCAGGAAACGCAATTTTGACTGACGAATAATGGCACTTTCTGGAACGTTGCAAATTGCTAGCGTGAATTCATGTCCTGTGTTTTTGGCATGTTGTAATGCCGCTAAGGTATCCGCTGTTTCGCCTGATTGCGAAATAGTTACGACCAGTGTTTTGGGATTGGCAACGCTGCTGCGATAACGGTATTCGCTCGCCACTTCAACCTGACAGGGAATCCCTGCGATTTCTTCTAACCAATAGCGTGCGACTTGCCCCGCATGGTTACTTGTACCGCAAGCGAGGATTAAGATACTTTCTATCTGGCAAAAGGTTTGCTCAGCTTCTGCTCCAAAAATTCCAGGGACTAGCGACTGACTATTACAAACAGCCTCTAATGTGTTGGCTAATGCTTCTGGTTGTTCGTGTATTTCTTTTTGCATGTAATGCTGATAATTGCCAAGCTCCACGCTGTCGTTATCCAATTCGCTGATATTGACTTGACGCACCACGGGTTGCCCTTGTCCATCAAATATTTGGTAATGATCTCTTTCTATTTCTACGACATCGCCTTCCTCCAGATACACGACTTGTTTTGTGACTTGTAGAAGTGCCGACATGTCTGAGGCTACAAAGTTTTCACCCACCCCCACGCCAAGCAACAATGGACTGCCTTTGCGTGCGGCGATGAGTTGATTAGGGTTATTGGCCGCGACCACGCCAATCGCGTAAGCACCAACTAGCTTCTTTAAGGCTGTTTGGGTGGCATGTAACAAGCCACCACCTTCGCGGTATATGGAATGAATCAGGTGAGCAATGACTTCGGTATCTGTATCCGAGCTAAATTCATAACCCTGCTGAATCAGCTCCCGACGTAATTCTTCGTAATTCTCGATAATGCCGTTGTGTACAACTGAAATGAGCCCCTTGCTTAAATGGGGGTGTGCATTCCGTTCGCTAGGCACGCCGTGTGTTGCCCAGCGTGTGTGAGCAATCCCTAACTGTCCCGACGTGTTAGCGGATTTTTCCGCCAGTTCGGCAACCCGCCCCGCACTCCGCACACGCTCTAATTTTCCATCCTGGACAATCACTAAACCCGCTGAATCATAGCCACGATATTCCAAGCGCAACAGCCCATTCACTAGAATAGGAACGATATTTCGGCGTGCAATCGCACCCACAATGCCACACATTATTTTTTCTCCTTAACAGGACGCGTCCATCCTGCGATGGTCATTTGCTTACTACGCGACAAGGTGAGTTCCTCATCGGGAGTATCTTTGGTGATGGTAGAACCAGCCCCTATCGTTGCACCTTTGCCTATCGTGACGGGGGCAACCAATTGGGTATCTGACCCGATAAAAGCATCGTCTCCTATGATCGTCCTATGCTTGTTTGCACCGTCGTAATTACAAGTAATCGTACCTGCACCTATGTTTACGCGACGGCCTATCGTACTGTCTCCAATGTAACTGAGATGATTGGCCTTGCTTCCTTGACCAATAGTGCTGTTTTTTATCTCAACAAAGTTGCCTACGTGTGCATCTTCCGCCAATTGTGAGCCAGGGCGCAGTCGCGCGTAAGGCCCAATGCGACAGTTTGCACCCACTTCGCTCTCATCAATATGGCTATAAGCGGCAATCTGTGTGCCTTGAGCTATATTGGCATGGCGGATAACACTGTATGCACCGACTTTTACGTTATCACCTAGGGCAACGTTTCCGATAAAAATGCACCCTACGTCTATTTCAACATCCCGTCCACACGTCAAATCTCCCCTAACATCTATTCGGGCAGGGTCTGCCAGCGTGACCCCTTGGTTCATCAGCTGTGTAGCGAGATTCCTTTGCCAAATACGCTCTAGCGTTGCCAATTGAATTTTATTGTTAATTCCTTCTACTTCCCAATGTTGCCCTGGTTGAACTGCGCTAACTTTAATTCCCTGAGCCGCAGCCATCTGTACAATATCTGTCAGATAATATTCACCTTGTGCGTTATTGTTTTGCAAATTGGCTAACCATACGCGTAATAGATTGGTTGGGGCAAGTAATATCCCTGTGTTAATTTCGCTGATGGATCGTTCATCAGGCGTTGCATCCTTCTCCTCAACGATACTTAGAATATCCCTTTGCTCGTTCCGAACAATTCTGCCATAACCCGTTGGGTTCGCTAAGTTCACAGTCAACAAAACCAGACCATCGGCAACGGCTAACATTTTTTTCAAAGTGGCTGTTTGTATCAGCGGTACGTCCCCATACAACACCAAGGTACGGCTTGCATCATCCAGCAGCGGCAGGGCTTGCTGTACGGCATGGCCTGTGCCTAGTTGCGGACTTTGTAACACATATTGGGTATTTTTTGCGCTCAATGACTGCGGAACTGTTTCCCCGCCATGTCCATAAACCAGACAGATTTGATGTGGGGTCAAGTTTTCCGCAACATCTAGCACGTGTTGGGCTAAAGGCTTTCCTGCAAGCTTATGCAGCACCTTAGGAATATCGGAATACATCCGAGTGCCTTTACCTGCGGCAAGAATGACAACATTGAGTTTTGACATATTTCCCTCTCAAA
>JAVHPV010000058.1:0-2877 GCA_036170775.1 Gallionella sp.
CAGCGACTTGCCAGCTTGCTGGCTTAGTCGAATGGCTAGTCGTTTCATCAATGACTCAACCGAATAAATCAGTACATCCCTAAGTCTTGTTCAATCTCAACAAACAGCGGTCGAGAAGTTGCGGGAATTTGCATACAGCGTTGCTGCAAGGTACGCATTTTTTCAAGACTCGCTTCGGTCGCTGTACTTGCCGTGCAACGTTCCAATAACTCCTCTAACAAACAACCGAAGGCACGCACTTCGAGACGTTGCAACGCCTCGGCTGCCGCGCCGTCAGGCGGCAGAAACGAAGCCGCACCAAAGTCGCCCAGCAAGCAATCGCCTTGCCGATTCCACAAGATGTTATGTGCATATAAATCACCGTGCATGATGCCTTGGGCGTGCAGGTGCGCTGCCACTGAAGCAATGCCATGCGCGATAGCCTGTACTTGGCTGAAACTAAATTGCGCATCGAGCGCATAACAATCACGGGTGCAAGAAGCCAAGCTGGGCGGCCGAGCCAGATTGATGAAGCTCGCATCGACCAGCGACATCACCAAACCTAGCGTGGCATCGGGATGCCCACTAATTTTGCCCTTGACGGGAATCAAGCGCGGATGCTCGCCCGCCGCCAGATAAGCCGCCTTTTCGCTACTTGGCAAACCATCGCTGGTGAGCGCGCCTTTGAACAACTTGACGGCCACAGGATGGCTGTCTGCCTCTTGCTGATGCTGAGCGCGATAAATCACCCCCGATGCGCCCTCGCCCAAAGTGTGGTGTATATCCAATGTCGCCCAATCTATAGGCGCAATCACGGGGCGTGCCAACACGGCCTGTTCATAGCCGTCACTGCATGGATTCCCCGCATAGGCCAACCACGCCAAGCGTGGCAACATTAGCAGCCAGTCAGGCAACGCATCAAACCGATTCGCCGCGATGCGCAGCAACTCCAAATGCTCGCACGCAGCCAAACTCTCGGGAAAATTGCGCAGCCTGTTTCCCGCCAGCATCAGCTTTTGCAAACGGCGACACGAGCCCAACGCAGCGGGCAACACCTCAATCTGGTTATCCGTCAGTATGAGCCAGCGTAAATTAGGGGGCAGTGCGGCAGCAGAAACATGCTTAATCTGATTCGCTTTGAAACCGATCATTTCCAAATGAGGGCAACGCCCCAACACCTCAGGCAACTCGGTAAAACAATTATCCGAACAAAAAATCACGCGCAATTTATGCAAGCGCGGCAAATCATCGGGCAACGCGCTCAGTGCGTTACCCGAGAGATTAAGAATCTCCAAGGTGTCCGCCTGTGCGAATACCTCACGCGGAAACTCCGTTAAACCACAAGACAAATCAATACGCATAAGTGAAGGTCGGATTTTAAAAAAATGGGAGTCACTGTTTTCAGAACCTTTGGCCTGTGGTACTAAACAAGTCTTGCGACACAAAGTTTTCGTGTAGCAAACTGGCTAACGAACCAAAATAAAAAACCCGCTTTCGCGGGTTTTTTCGTACAAGCAAATCCAGCCAAAAATTACTTCAGCTTGGTTTCTTTGTACATGACGTGCTTACGTACCACAGGATCGAATTTTTTCATTTCGATTTTTTCTGGGGTGGTTTTTTTGTTTTTAGTAGTGGTATAGAAATGACCGGTACCAGCACTGGATTCGAGTTTGATTTTTTCGCGCATTTTCTATAGTCCTTAAACGTTTTCGCCGCGAGCACGCATCTCAAACAAAACAGCTTCGATGCCGTTTTTGTCGATGGTGCGTAGACCTGCATTGGTTAAGCGCAAGCTCACCCAACGGTTTTCAGATTCAACCCAAAAGCGGCGACGTTGCAGATTAGGCAAGAAACGACGCTTGGTTTTATTGTTTGCGTGAGAAATGTTGTTCCCACTCATCGGGCCTTTGCCCGTCACTTGACATACACGTGCCATGGTTCTGCTCCAACCGATTTTCAAAAGAGCGCGGATTCTACAGAATGCAACAGGAATGTTCAACCTGAATTTTTGTTTAAGCGATAACGAGACAGTTAAAAATCGTCACAATTGCTTAATCACCTTGAAATATATGAGATTTATTCTGCGACCCCTTGAGTTTGAACGGAGCTTACAACATGAAAACCCTCGTAGAAATTCTCCAGCAGCGCGATCTTTCCGCGCTTTTTCAGCCCATCATGGAAATGTCTGATGGCAGTTTTCTGGGTTTTGAAGGCTTGATACGCGGACCAGCCAATAGCTCGTTGCATGCGCCGGCAAATCTATTTGCCGCAGCGGCACAACAAGGTCTCACGGTAGAAGTTGAAATGCTCAGTCGTCAGATTGTGTTGGAGTCTTTCGCCACACAAAATCTGCCAGGCAAACTTTTTTTGAACATTAGCCCAGAGGTGTTGCTTGAGCCTGATTTCAAGAATGGGCAAACCTTGAGCTATCTCGCCGAGTTAGGCATCGACCCGCATCAAGTCATCATTGAGATCACCGAGAATCAGCCCACTTATGACTTCGAGCGGATGCGCAACGCTTTACTGCATTACCGTAGCATGGGCTTTCAAATCGCCATGGATGATTTGGGTGAGGGCTTTTCCAGTCTGCGTTTGTGGTCTGAATTGCGTCCCGATTACGTCAAGATTGACATGCATTTTGTGCAAGGAGTCAACAGCAATCCACTCAAGCAGCAGTTTTTGCGCTCAATACAAAGCATTGCGTTGAGTTCAGGGACGCTGGTGATTGCCGAGGGGATTGAGACCGATGCGGAATTTCGTGTCGTGCGGGACATTGGTATTGCTTGTGGACAAGGCTATTTTATTGCCCGCCCTAGCCCCATCCCACCGCTGGTTGCCCCCACCGAGGCGGGATGTATCATCAACGCGAATTATGCGGTGGAACAACCTTATCGCAAT
>JAVHPV010000058.1:2977-4059 GCA_036170775.1 Gallionella sp.
ACAGGGCAAGACCTGTTGCGCGAAATCACCAAAGCTCAGATCGAAACAGCACGCTACGCCAACCCACTCACCTTATTGCCTGGCAATGTCCCTATCAGTGAACACATCGAGTATTTACTACAGGCAGAAAAATCTTTCGCGGTATGTTATGCCGATCTGGATAATTTCAAACCGTTCAACGATGTTTATGGCTATCGCAAAGGCGATGAGATTATCCAATTCACAGGGAAATTACTGCGTGACGCGTGCGATGCCACGCACGACTTTATCGGTCATATTGGTGGTGATGATTTCATCATGGTGATGCAAAGCCCTGATTGGGAGCAACGCTGCAATCGGGCACTGGCGGCATTTGGGCTAAACTCGCTCGGGCTTTATTTGCCAGAGCATCGCGTCACAGGCGGCTATATGACAGGGGATCGGCAAGGGCGTTTGGTACACCACCCTTTGCCTACGTTATCCATTGGGGTGACTTGGGTAAATCCAAAGTTATTCAATTCTCATCATGAAGTTGCTGAAGCTGCGAGCGTCGCCAAAAAACAAGCCAAAGAGACGCTCGGCAACAGCCTGTTTGTGGAACGACGGCGTTTACATAATTCGCAGACGGCCTGCCTTGCTGAGGCAGCATAAGCGGCCTAGATCATGTTCACCGCCCTGTTTAGAGCCTGTCGTGTAGCACTCCACTTGTGTTACGGCATGGGGCTGGCAATGCTTTTCCCTCGGCTGACCCGCGCCAGCCAACAACGCACCCTGCAACGCTGGAGCTTAGCGTTGCTGACGATACTGAATATCGAACGCGTTATTACTGGCACGCCGTCCCTCAGTAGGGCGGCCTTAACCGTATCGAATCACATCTCGTGGCTAGACATTTTCGTCTTGAATACCCTACGCCCCGCACGTTTCATCGCTAAATCAGAAGTGCGCAGCTGGCCAATTATCGGCTGGCTATGCCAACGCACAGGCACGGTTTTCATTGAACGCACGGCAAGACGCAATACCGCGCTTCTCAATCGACGACTCAGCACATTGTTCCAACAGGGTGAACACATCGGCCTCTTCCCCGAAGGCACTACCAGCGATGG
>JAVHPV010000059.1:0-1310 GCA_036170775.1 Gallionella sp.
GCGGCTTTGAATAGCGTACAAATCGCCGAGATTCTGATTGCGCAATACTTGAATTAAGCCATAATGTTGCCAGCTTTTTGAGCTTGTGCTGATAACTACATGATGTTATTTTGTTTCTTCCATCAATAATAGATAGGTGATAGCGTGCAAAAATCACTACGAATGAATCTGCTTGGGGTTCTCGCTGTTTGTTCATTTTCCACTAGCGCATTTGCCGTTGGTTTAGGCGGAATCAATGTTACGTCAGGGTTAGGTCAGCCTTTGAAAGCGGATATTGATCTCGTTGCCGTGAACAAAAATGAAAAGTCTAGCTTGGTGGCTCGGCTTGCTTCTCCTGAGGCTTATAAAGGCGCAGGACTCGAATATCCCTATGGAAATAAATTTAAGTTCCAAGTAGAAAATCACGCGAATGGTGAGGCTTATCTCAAGGTGACGAGTGCGCAGCCTGCCAATGATCCGTTTGTGAGTTTGCTGGTTGAGCTGACTTGGTCTTCTGGTAAGTTATTACGCGAATATACCTTCTTGCTTGACCCCCCAGGCTATGTGGCGGAACAGCCTGCGCCTATTCAAGTGCAAACCGTTGCACCGATGGCAGCTGCCCCCACGGTAAAACCTGTAGATGTCGCTCCTGTTAGTAAACCAGTCGAAACTCCTGCCGTTAGTCAAAAACCACTTGAGAAGCCAATGGCTGCGGCATCTGCGCCAGTCAAGCCATCGGCCAGTGTTCCTAAAACGAACAACGTGGCGACGGGTTCTGTGACAGTCAAGCGTGGTGATACGCTCAATAAAATTGCTGCACAAAACAAACCTACTGAGGTGAGTTTGGAGCGCATGTTGGTGGCTCTTTACAGTGCCAATGCGGATCAGTTTGATGGCAATAATATGAACCGTATCAAGACAGGAAAAATCTTGCGCTTGCCAGATGAAGCGGAATTGCAGGCGGTGTCACAAGAAGCTGCGCATCAAGAGATTCGTGCCCAAGCTGCGGATTGGAGTGCTTATCGGCAAAAGCTGGCGAGTGCAGCTACGGCGAGCACACAGTCTCAAGAAGCTAAGCAAGTTAGCTCAGGAAAAATAAGTAGTAGCGTGGCTGATAAAGCCCCTGTTGCTTCTGACAGTGCCAAGGAAGTTCTCAAGCTATCGAAAGGTGAAGCACCTGGTGATAAAGCGGCTGCGGGTGGCGTAGGCAAAGGAATGAGTGCGCAAGATAAGAAGAATGCCGCTCAAGAAGAAGCCATTGCTAAAGCCAAAGCTGTCCAAGAAGAGCAGGCACGCGTGGCGTTGCTAGAAAAGAACTTGAAAGATATGCA
>JAVHPV010000059.1:1410-4049 GCA_036170775.1 Gallionella sp.
TTGTTGGGGTTGGGTGGATTGGGTTTCGCTTGGTCACGTAGGCAGAAAAAAACTGTCCCGCCTAAGGTGGCTAAAGTAGCTGATGAGTTAGGTGTGGCGACTGGGCAGATTACCGTCCCCGTGATTCCTTCTCCAGAGACGGGCGACTTTACGAATACCCTCAAAACGCACGTGGATCAAATAGACACCCCCGAGGATGTTGATCCTATCAGCGAGGCAGATTTATTCCTGAATTTTGGGCGTGACGTGCAAGCTGAAGAGATACTCAAAGAAGCATTACAGAACACGCCGAATAACCATCTGCTTCATCTGAAACTGTTAGGTATCTATGCGAATCGTAAAGATGTGAATGCGTTTGCGGCGGTGGCTCGACAATTACAAGCATTGGGTAATGCCGAGGCAAATCAACAAGCGGCAGTGATGGGGCGCAGGATAGACCCGAATAACCCGATGTATGGAGGTTCGGCAAGCATAGAAGATGCTGATAGTGCCACCATGCAAACGGCTGCTTTGAATGCGATTCCTGATTTTGATGTAAATGCTGCACCTGCTGCTCAGACAGTCGCGCCAGAGGTTGATTTTGATTTGGGTTCACCCGCGCAAAATTTTTCTGAGAACGCCAAAAAGACGATGGTGTTGACTGCCGAAGATATGGCTGCGAGCCAGGTAGGGACGATGGATTTTGATGTGACCGTGACCAACCCATCTTTAACGGCTGCACCGGCAATGGATTTTGATATCAGTGTCGCCAGTGATTCCCCTGCACTTAACGCAACGGGAGATGAGACGGATGAACTGCCTAACTTGGATGATTTGATTTTTGATGTAACCTCTACCAATCCTTCCTTGCACGCCGCGCAACCTCAAGCATCGCAACCCGTTCCTGAGAAACCTGCGAGCGATTTAGGGATGATGGATTTTGACTTGGATTTCCCCGTCAATGAACCCGTCGCTAAGCCAGTTAATCCTTCGGCTGAGATTGATTTTGCTGGGATTGATCTCGACATGGCTGAAACAGCTTCAAACAATGCGCCAGCCAGTGAAACGGTTCAAGATGAACACTGGCACGAAGTGGCAACTAAGCTGGATTTGGCCAAAGCCTATCAAGAAATGGGTGATAACACAGGGGCTAAGGAAATTTTAGATGAGGTTGTGCAAGAAGGCGATGCCGAACAACGTCAAGCTGCTCAAGCCATGCTGAGTCAGTTAGCCTAATTTCCCAGTAACGGTATACGGCAGCTCGTTTGAGCTGCCGTTTTTTTTGTAAAGCGCAAACCACATGACGGTGCATCCGACGGTACAAATTTTAGCGTGGAGTCTGTCTGTGCTGGTCGTGCAGAGACTGAGCCTGTTATGGCTGTTGTGCGCTACCGCGCTGATTTTGTGGCTGGCATTGTGGCTTTCGTCAGGCAAGTTGCGCCAACTGATCAAACGTACCCGCTGGGTAATGTTATCGCTGTGGTTGATTTACGCTTACACCACGCCTGGTCATGCGTTATGGAATGCGCTGGGTTTGTATAGTCCGACTTGGGAGGGATTGCACGATGGGCTGTTGCAATGGCTGCGTTTGTTGGCAAGCTTAGCGAGTTTGGCGGTGTTGCTGGATCGCTTATCGCGTGATCAATTGATTTCGGGTTTGTATACTTTATTCGCGCCGCTGGTATGGCTGCATATTTCACGCGAGCGTCTTGCAGTGAGGTTGGCGTTGACTTTGCAGTACGCGGAAATTGCCCTGCTAAAAAAATATACTTGGCAAGAATTGTTGCATTTGTTGCGCAATCCTCAGACGCATGACGCGCGGCAAATTGTGTTGCCGCGCTATCCATTCACAAGGCTCGATACCTTACTGGGGTTGCTGATGTTGTTAATTTTTTTGGGGATGCTGTGATGCGCATTGCGCTCGGTGTTGAATATGATGGACGGCCATATTGTGGCTGGCAAAGTCAAGCTGAAGGCCTGACTGTACAAGACGCATTGCAAGCCGCCTTAAGTCAAATCGCGGCAGAAAAAATTGGCGTGATAGCGGCGGGGCGTACCGATACTGGGGTGCATGGTATTGAGCAGGTGGTGCATTTTGATACGCACGTGCAACGTCCTGTGCAGGCATGGGTGCGCGGGGTCAATGCCTTGCTGCCGGATAGCATTGCGGTGCATTGGGCGCATCCCGTAGAGGATGAGTTTCATGCACGCTTCTCAGCGCGTGGACGTAGCTATCGTTATGTGCTGCTTAATCGTGCCGTTCGTCCCGCAATCCAGCGCGGTAAAGTGGGCTGGTTTCATGCCCCATTGAATCTGCATTTGATGCAGGAAGCCGCCAGTGTGTTGCTGGGTACGCATGACTTTAGCGCGTTTCGTGCCGCACAATGCCAAGCAAAGTCCCCTATCAAAACGTTGCGCGAGATTGAAATTCGTCGTAACGACGAAGTGATTGTGTTTGAGGTGAGTGCCGATGCTTTCTTGCATCATATGGTGCGCAATTTGGTGGGGTGTCTAGTCTACGTGGGTAAAGGCAAATATCCGCCCTCGTGGATGGCTGAGGTGTTAGAAAGCCGTCAGCGTAAGCTGGCTGCACCGACCTTTTCCCCCGATGGCTTATACTTGCGGCACATTGAATACGAAGCAAAATGGGGCTTGCCACA
>JAVHPV010000060.1:0-4046 GCA_036170775.1 Gallionella sp.
TTCTCATTTATTTTGCTGCTGTCGGGATTAAGCGGTATTTCCTACGAGATTTTATATGGCCGCTTGCTGGGTAGCCTGCTGGGTGATCAATTTGCCGTGTCGGCATCGGTGTTGATCACCTTCTTGCTGGGGATCGGTATTGGCTCACGCTACGCGCACAATTTTTGGCGTTGGTTGTGGCTAATCGAAGGCTCGATTGGTGTATACGGCATTTTGTTTGCCAGCAACATTGAGAATATAGATCGTTTAATTTACAGCGGATCTATGCTGTTGCCAGGCCTGGCGGGATCAATCTTGATGGGTACATTGTTGTTGCTCGTGCCGTCTTTTTTGATTGGTTGCAGCGTGCCTTTATTTGCCGGTTATTTAGGGCGACTTAATAATGATCGCGCCTTTTCTCGTGTCTATGCTTTGTACAACATTGGTGCAGCAATAACCGCGCTACTCATTGAATTCTGGTTGATCCGTAAATTTGGTATTTCCGGTACGGTGATGGTGTTTGGTGCTGTCAATATGATTGCCGCCGTGTTGTTGTTAGTAACAGCTAGTGATATGGCAAAACAGTTGCCTAGCAAAATAATAGTTGCTTTAACGCTACCTAAGCGACAAGTTGTCTCGCTGATATTGGTGAGTATTGCTTCAGCAATATTCCAACTGTTTATGGTAAAGCTCGCGGAAATGATGTTTGGTCCATTCCGCGAATCATTCGCTTTGGTGTTGGCGATTGTGCTGTTTGGGATTGCGGCTGGATCGTTCCTCGTAACACGTTTGCGCATCGCCTATAAGACCTTGTTGCTGGTTAATTTGCTGGCGTTAGCCACGATATTGCCGTTATTTGATCCCTTGATCTCACTTTATGCGCAGCTCTATTCGGTTGCTGC
Organism: Gallionella sp.; assembly: GCA_036170775.1. Lineage (GTDB taxonomy): Bacteria > Pseudomonadota > Gammaproteobacteria > Burkholderiales > Gallionellaceae > Gallionella. Next base: position 882 of record JAVHPV010000060.1, read on the forward strand.
GGCAAATAATGCAACGGTCATTTTGTTCCTGAAAGGCAGCATATTGTTTGCCTTGATGGGCATCCCCGCATTAACCTTTGGCGCGACGATTCCTGCGCTGATCAATGAAACGCAAGAAAATGTGGCGGCAGAATCGGGACGGCTGTTGTTTATCGCTTCACTGGCCAATGTGACGGGCTTTTTACTGATGGCGTTAGTGTTACACCAATACTTGGATTATGGCGTGCAGTTATTGGTGATGGCGGGCTTGGTCGTGGCGGCATTGTTGGTGGATCAGTGGCGACGTTACTGGGTAGGCGGCTTTGCGGTGGTTGTGCTTGGTTCAGCGATTTCCTTTCATCATTGGCGTTGGGATGAGAATTTGCTGTATCTAAGCTACACCTCATTTCAGTCAGCCAAAGAAATGAACGAGGATCGTAGCAAATTTGATTTCCCTGAAAGATTCAAAGGCTATCAGGATGTTTTTTCCATCAACTGGGTGGATGGTGATCCTTACTTTTTCATCAATGGCTATATTAGCTTTCCGATGAATAATCCTTCAGAAAAAATCGTTGGTTTGATTAGCTCGATGTTTGCGCCTCGTGCACAAGAAGGATTGGTGCTTGGCTTGGGATCCGGCTCAACGGGTTCGGTGGTTGGGTTGTTGCTAGATCATACGGACATTATCGAAATCAATCCTGTGGTGCGGGCTAATCAAGCACGTATGAAGCAATGGAATTTCGACATTGAACACAATCCGAAAGTGAATATCATCGTGGATGATGCTATTCACTATGTTAAAACGAGCGAAAAACAATACGATTTGATACTGAATACGGTGACTAGCCCGTTGTATTTCAGCTCTGCCAAGCTGTACACCCAGGACTTCTTCAATATCGTCAAACCGAGGTTGCGCAAAGATGGTGTTTACGCCACTTGGATGGATAGCCGCATCGGATCGCGCGGCGCAGAAATCGTTATCAATACGCTGAAAAAAACCTTCAAGCATTGCGGTATCGTGGTTATCAAATCAGGCTATTTTTTGTTGCTTGCGTCGGATGAGCCCATACACTTGCAGCACAAAGACTTAGCGGCACGTTCTCCAGAGTTAATCAAAGATTTGGTCGATGGCGCAGAACGATTGCCACGTCTATTTGTGTATAACTTAATGACCCCTGATGTTTATCCCTTGGTTAAAGATGGGGACGCTCCACTAAACACCATAGACTACCCTGAGTTGGAGTTTGAGTTGGCGCACTTGGATCCGCAGGGCTTAAAAAATTTCCGTCAAAAATTACTTGATCACATTAGTTTTGATGAGGTGCAAAGTGCTGTTGAGCCTGTTGCACCTTATGACGCGGCAGAACATGTTGCGCATATACGTAATGTGCTCAAGGAATCCACCATCACGGATGGATGGAATGATCTAGGTGCTGTTTACATTCGTGATGCGGAAGCAAAAATTAACCAAGCTACATTACAAATGTGGCGTGAAATGGTGACTGCTACAGGGACGGCTAAAGCCCATCACAGCTTAGGTTATGCCTTATTGAAGGACAAACAGTACGATGCGGCGTTGCTAGAGTTTAATGCAGCCATTGCAATTGATCCCCAGTATAAATATACGCAATTTAATATCGGTAGCACGCAAGAGCAGAAGAAAAATTATGAGGCATCTTTGGCGGCTTTTACGATTGCTGGGCAGCAAGCTCCCGACGATGCCGATATTCCCTATCGTAAAGCTGGAGTTCATTTGAAATTGCAACAATACGATTTGGCTTTAAGTGAGATAGAGCAAGCTTTGAAATTACAGCAAGACGGTTCTAATTTATTGCGGCGCGGCAGAATATTAGAAGCGATGGGGCGGAAAGACGAAGCCATTCAAGCGTACATTGATGCTTTTAATAGCAGCTCTGATGATGAAGAGATTCAACAAGCATTGAATAAATATTTGGCGAAATGGTGAGTGAAGTGGCTTTGGGAGAATGTGTTTCTGTTGAGGCATTATCATGTGTAGTTGAAATTTTCAGGCGAGTGATGCTTGGGATTGTTCAAGCAAGAATTCCTTAAATGCCAATGCCGCGCTGGATAAACGCTTGTTGCTGCGATGTGCGACGAACCAGTGACGCAACAACGGAAAGTGCTCGACGTTGAGTACCGCTAAGCGTTTGGTTTCCAATTCCAGTTCTATGCTGTGCAGCGACAAAATGCCCAGTCCCATGCCCGCCTGTACTGCCTGTTTAATGGCTTCGTTGGTTTCCATTTCCATGCTAATGCGTGGCTGGATGTGATGTTGGGCGAACACACGCTCCATCGCACTGCGTGTGCCTGAGCCTTGTTCACGCGAGAGAAAGGGCTGTTCGGCAAGTTGCGAGAATGGGATTGTTGCCAGTTGCGCCAGCGCGTGTTTGGGTGAGGCGATGACGACCAGTGGATTTTCTAAAAACGATTCCGCTGTAATGTCTAACTCGGCTGGAGGTTTGCCCATGATGGCGAGATCGGTGCTGTTGTCGGCGAGGTCTTTGAGTACCGCATCACGGTTGGACACTTGCAAGATGACATTGATGTTGGGGTGCTGGGCACAAAAGGTGGCGAGTAATTGTGGGGTGAAGTAGTTGGCGGTATTGACCACCGAAAGTGTCAATCTCCCCTGCCCCAAGCCTTTCATTTCATCAAATACCGCTTCCATTTCCGCCAGTTGTTGCGAGATGCTGCGCGCGTAATGGAAGAGTTCCTCGCCTGCTGTCGTGAGGAAAATTTTCTTGCCCATTTGCTCAAACAATGGCAAGCCAATATGCCCTTCTAATTGTTTAATCTGCATAGACACTGCGGGTTGCGAGAGGTATAGTTCTTCGGCAGCGCGCGAGTAGTTCAGATGACTAGCTACTTTTTCAAAAACCTGAAGCTGCCTTAAGGTGAAGTGGAACATCGCCGAATGATGAAAATGAAAAATTTAGGATGACCAATTATAGCAAACCATAAGTTTCTCTTATGATTTCAATAAAAATAATTGACTATCGCTTATGCAATCGCCCCCTTATAGTTCATAGCAGTTGCACGTCGTTGTACATTTGTAGTTAGTGAAATTATCGTTAACACACAGGAGAGGTAAAAATGGATCAATCGAATCGTTATGCAAATCTGAATCTGAAAGAAGCGGATTTGATCGCTGGTGGCAAACATTTT
>JAVHPV010000061.1:0-3969 GCA_036170775.1 Gallionella sp.
ATCGGTGAGGATGAGGCGCAAGCGCAACAAGTCAGCCTCAAGCCGATGCAGGGTGGTGAACAAGTGCGCGTGGGCATGAACGAACTCGTGGCAACAATCAATCAATTTATTTCGTAGGAGAGCAGCATGGCCGCATTAGATTTACAAGAACAGGAACAACTGGAAAACTTAAAAGCTTGGTGGAAGGACAACGGCAATAGCATCTTGACCGTGGTCTTGGTGGTCGTGTTGGCGGTGGCGGGTTGGCGCGGATGGCAGTATTACCAACATAAGCAAGCGGCGGAATCTTCCACCTTATTTGCTGAATTCAGTAAACAGCTAGAAAGCAACGATGCCAAGCGCGTTAACGATGCAGCGGCTGCCGTGATGGATAAATATCCCAATACGGCTTACGCGCCACGTGCCGCATTGATTGCTGCGCAAGTCAACGAACAAGGTAATGACAAAGCGCGTGCCAAAGTGCAATTGCAATGGGTGGTAGAACACGCCAAGGAATCTGGTTTACAAGAAGTGGCGCGTTTGCGCTTGGCCGCCTTGTTGTTGGATGAAAAAAATTACAGCGCAGCCAGCCAGTTGCTGGAAGCGAAACATGCCGCCTCATTTGATGCTTTGTATGCGGATATGAAAGGTGACGTGCTGAGTGCGCAAGGTAAAAATGATGAGGCTAGAAGTGCTTACAAATTGGCGTATGAAAAGACCGATGCCAAAAGCACCTATCGTAATTTGATTGAGATGAAGTTGGACTCAATGGGAGTGGCTAAATGAAATTAGCACGCTTTTCACTGTTGTGCGCACTGCTCATGTTGGGCGGCTGTTCAGCCGTGGATACCGTGCAAGGTTGGATAGGCAAAAAAACGGGAGTTGAACCCGCCAAGTTGACTGAATTCAGTCCCGCAGCCAAGTTTGAAGTGCGCTGGCATAGCGATCTAGGGGATGCGGAAGCGAGCATGTTGTCCCCCGCGATTGCGAGTGATGCGATCTATGGCGTGTCTGGTAAGGGCGCGTTATCGCGTATCGAGCGTGCCACAGGTAAGTTGGTGTGGCGCACTGAGAGTGGCGTACACGTGACGGGTGGGGTCGGTCTGGGCGCAGGTGTACTTGTCATCGGCAGCGATAAAGGCGAAGTGCTGGCGTATGACGAGCAAGGTAAGTTGCGTTGGAAGAGCAAGGTTTCCAGTGAAGTGCTGAGCGTCCCACAAGTTGCTGCGGGTGTTGTTATTGTGCGTAGCGGAGATGGGCATATCACGGGGTTGAATGTCGAGGATGGCAAACGGATGTGGTTGTATGAGCGCAGCACTCCCGCGCTGGTGGTGCGTAGCCATGCAGGCGTGACCGTTCAACGTGATGTCGCCTATGCAGGATTCGCGGGCGGCAAGTTAGTTGCGTTGAATGTCAAAGATGGGATGGCTCTGTGGGAAACATCGGTATCGCAACCACGTGGCAACACCGAGCTGGAGCGCATCAGTGACATCACCAGCAATCCTGTGGCGGATGACGAGCAAGTGTGTGCCATTGCTTTTCAAGGGCGACTGGCTTGTTACGATGCGGCACAAGGCAGCCCTTTGTGGAATCGTGAAATTTCGAGCGACAAGGGCATGATGCTGTTACGCAAATATCTCTACGTGAGTGATGCCCAAGGTGCGCTGTTGGCTTTGGATAAGACCACAGGGAGTACGGTGTGGAAGAACGAACAATTGTTCATGCGTGATACCGCCACACCATTTGCGCAAGATAAATTTGTGGTGAGTGGTGATTACGAAGGCTTTTTACACGCCCTGAATCGTGAAGATGGTCGCTTTGTCGCACGTCTCAAGTTGGATGGTAGTGCTGTCTTATCCGCCGCCGTGGAGTTAGATGGCGGCTTGCTGGTGCAAACCAAAGCGGGCGGATTGTATTCGCTGTCGCTTCAATAGAAAGTCTCTGATTATGTTGCCCACGCTGGTGTTGGTTGGTCGTCCGAATGTGGGCAAGTCCACGTTATTTAATCGTTTAACGCGCAGTCGAGATGCCTTGGTTGCCGATCAACCGGGCTTGACGCGGGATCGCCATTACGGACGGGGGCGTGTTGGTGAACGGCCTTATCTGGTGGTGGATACGGGTGGCTTAGAACCTGTCGCCAAAGAGGGCATTCTGCATGAGATGGCGAAGCAAAGTCGCCAAGCCGTGGACGAGGCTGATGTGGTGTTGTTTCTGGTCGATGGTCGTGCGGGTTGTACACCGCAAGACACGATTATCGCGGGGCAGTTGCGCAAGACGGGTAAGCCGATCTTGTTGTTGGTAAACAAAGCCGAGGGGATGGGGCGCGCCAAGGTGACGGCAGAGTTCTTTGAATTGGGGCTGGGCGAGCCGATTCCTATTTCTTCGGCACACGGTGATAACGTCACCGAAGTGGTTGAGCTGGCACTGGAAAACTTTCCGCTAGAAAGCATCGCCAATGATGCGGAGCAGGCAGAACAACAAGCACCTAAACTTGCCATCGTAGGGCGACCTAATGTGGGTAAGTCCACGCTGGTGAATGCAATTTTGGGCGAACAGCGCGTGATCGCGTTCGATCAACCCGGCACTACCCGCGATAGCATTTACATTGACTTTGAGCGGGATGGCAAGCAATACACCATCATTGACACCGCAGGGGTGCGCCGTCGGGGCAAGGTCGATGAGGCGATCGAAAAATTCTCAGTCATCAAAACCATGCAAGCCATCGAAGATGCCAATGTGGTCGTGCTGGTGGTGGATGCGCGCGATCAAATCACTGAGCAGGATGCACACGTGGCTGATTTTGTCTTGCAAGCAGGGCGAGCCTTAGTGTTGGCGGTGAATAAATGGGATGGTCTGGATGCACATCAGCGCGATATGGTGAAAAACGACATCGAACGTAAGCTGCATTTTCTCAGCTTTGCTAAACGTCATTTTATCTCAGCACTGAATGGCAACGGCATTGCTAACGTGTTGCAGTCCGTGGATGGTGCGTATGCAGCGGCGATGGCGAAACTGTCCACACCGAAGCTCACCCGAGCTTTGATTTCCGCCCTAGATAAACAATTACCCCCTAAAGTAGGACGCTTCTTACCCAAGATGCGTTATGCCCACCAAGGCGGTAGCAACCCACCGTTGATTGTGATTCACGGCAGTGGCTTGGACGATGTCCCCGCCAGCTATACGCGCTATTTAGAGCGCACTTTCTGCGAAATCTTCAAGCTACAAGGTACGCCCATGAAGATTCAATACAACTCCAGTAAAAACCCGTTTGAAGGCAAAAAACCCCGAGCCTTAACTGAAGCTGAGCAACGTAGTGCGCATCGTGCGCGTATCCGTGGCCGCAAGCAGTATGGTGGCTAATTTTTATCAACTTGACTGAGGAGAAACACATGGCTGATTTCGCTTTTTATCATAAGGTGGTGGCACTCAATTCTGAAGCGCATCGCAATCTCAAATTCTCTGCGAGTGAAGCAGACTTCACCTTCGCACGCGACACCACGGCAGTTTTAGTGGCTGGCGTGGAGTTTGCCGAAGCCAGCCGTGAATACCCGATTGTATTTGTGCGCGGTGCAGATCAGCAGATGCGACCTGTGGTATTGCTGGGGGTGCGCGATGCTGAAAACTTGTTTGTTGACGAGCAGGGCAAATGGGATGCGCGTTACATCCCCGCTTTCGTGCGTCGTTATCCTTTCGTGATGGCAGAAGGTAATCAACCGGGGCAGTTGGTGGTGTGTATTGATGAAACTTGCCCCGCATTGAACGTGGATCATGGCGAGCCGCTGATCAATGGAGAAGGAAAACTGGAAGCGCGCATGAATGAGGTGATGCAATTCTTGCAAAACTTCCAACAGGAATTCGCGCGTACTGAGCTGATTGCCAAACAGTTGAATGAGTTAGGCTTATTCGTTCAACAAGGGGCGCGTTTTGATACCCCAGCGGGACAAACTTTTCAATTGAATGATTTCTACCTGATTGACGAAGCTAAATTTG
>JAVHPV010000062.1:0-3946 GCA_036170775.1 Gallionella sp.
TATTCCAGCCTATGAGAGAACGCTTCATTACCGAAACTCGCGCCCGCTTAAGAACCTTGCTCGGCATCGGCTATGCGCTATTCATCGTTTATGCCAGCCTGTCGCCCTTTTCGGGTTGGCGCGAGCAAGGGCTGGATTTTTACGCGGTACTCACTCAACCGCTGTTTCTCACTTACACTGCATTCGATGCCATCCTCAATTTTTGGTCTTATTTGCCGTTAGGGCTATTGTTAGGCTTAGCGTTGCGTGCCCATGGCGGCGTGCTATTGAGTCTGATATTGGCAGTGGCTTTGAGCACCTCGCTGTCGTTGAGCATGGAATATTTACAGATGTATTTGCCGACCCGCACCAGTTCCAATTTAGATGTTTTGACCAATGCGACAGGCTCTCTTCTTGGAGCGATTCTGGCAGTTTCTATCACCTCATGGTCGTGGCTATTTGGTTTGCTGGTGCGCTGGCGTAGCGAGTTGTTTCAGCAGGGTAAAGAAATGGATTTTGGCTTGGCGTTGCTCGCTTTGTGGGTGTTCGGACAAATCAATCCTACCTTGCCCATGTTGGGCAACGTATTCATCAGCGAAATTGCCCAAAAGCCGTTTTTGCCGCCTGTCGATCATCCTTTCAATGGTTGGGAAAGTGCTGCCGTCACACTCAATCTGCTGATGCTTGGTACGCTATTACTCACTTTGTTGCGCATTCCACGCAACATCATCACCGCATTATTCGTGGTGCTCAGCGTAGTGGCTTTGGCGAAATTCATCACGGCGGCATTGCTGCTCAAATCGTGGGCGTTGTTACTGTGGATTAACAGCGAAGTAGTGCTGGGCATGTTGGCGGGAATGGCGTTGTTGATCGGCGTGTTATGGTTGCCGCGTGGCGCACTGATTAGCTGTGCCGCTGCCGTCGCCTTTAGCTATTTTTGCGTTGTCAATTTTATCGTTGAAGGCAACAGCCCTTTGGCCGCGATGTCGATTTATCATTGGCGTTATGGGCATCTGCTCAATTACAACGGCTTGGCGCAGACCATCATCTTGGTTTTTCCGTTATTGCTTATTTACCACTTGTGGTGCATCCGAAAAGTATAATCGCCACATCCTTCACTTCTTTGGAGCTTCCCATGAGTTTTTACGACAAGCATGTTTTTTTCTGCACTAACCAACGCCCAGACGGCAGCGACTGTTGCAACAATCGGGGCGCACAAAAAGCCCGCGACTATGTGAAAGACAAAATTAAAGAACTGGGCATCGCGGATCGCAACAACAAAATCCGCATCAACTCGGCGGGGTGTATGGATCGTTGCGATGATGGCCCCGTGTTGGTGGTGTATCCCGAAGGTGTTTGGTACACCTATGTGGATGAAAGCGACCTCGATGAAATCATCGAATCGCATTTGAAAAATGGTAATGTTGTCGAGCGACTGAAAATCTGATGGCGATTGTGCTGCAAAAATTTTCAGTCACGGGCGCAGCCGGGCATCTCGAAGGCATCGCCCACGTCCCCGATACCGACATTCGTGCCATTGCCGTGGTGGCCCATCCACTGCCTACGATGGGTGGCACCATGGAAAACAAGGTGGCGGTCATGCTGGCGAAAACATTTGCCGAGTTAGGGTGTGTGGTGTTGCGCTTTAATTTTCGCGGGGTGGAAGGCAGTGCGGGGGAATTCACGGGGGGGGATGGCGAAGAGCAAGACCTCATCGCCGTCACACGCTACGCACAAGAGCAGTTCGGCGAAAATCTGCCACTGCTGTTGTCGGGTTTTTCCTTCGGCGGTTACGTGGCGGCACGCGCAGCGCAAACCCTCAAGCCCCGACACCTAATACTCGCCGCGCCCGCTGTGGGACGCTTTGCCATGCCTGATGTGCCCGCTGATGCTTTGGTGATACACGGCGAACACGATGATGTCGTGCCATTGCTTGATGCCTTTAACTGGGCGCGACCACAACATCTTCCCATCGTGGTGTTGCCCGCAGCGGGGCACTTTTTTCACGGACGCTTGACGCAGTTGTGCAATATTGTGCGTAAGCATTTTGTCGGTGTGGCACTGTGAACCCCGTTATCCAAGCCGTCGGCCTGCAAAAATCCTATGGTGGTCACCGCGTGGTGGATGGACTCGATCTGTCCATTCGCAAAGGGGAATGCTTCGGCCTGCTCGGTCCGAATGGCGCGGGCAAAACCACGACCTTGCGCATGTTGCTGGGGCTGATTGCGCCCGATGCGGGTCGTGCTATGTTGCTCGATCTCCCCGTTCCGCAGGCGGCGCGCGAGGCACGTATCCGTGTTGGTGTCGTGCCGCAGATGGACAACCTTGATCCTGATTTCACCGTAGCGGAAAACCTGCTGGTCTATGGCCGTTACTTCGGCATGAAGGACGCAGAGATCGAAGCGCGTATCCCGTCGTTGTTGGAATTTGCCAGCCTCACCAGCAAGCGTGATGCCAAAGTGCCAACACTGTCGGGTGGCATGAAGCGTCGCCTTACTCTGGCGCGTGCGCTGGTCAATGACCCAGACGTGATTTTTCTCGATGAACCCACTACTGGACTCGACCCACAAGCGCGCCATCTCATCTGGCAACGCCTTCATACGTTGACGCAGCAGGGTAAGACATTACTGCTCACCACGCACTTCATGGATGAAGCCGAACGGCTATGCCATCGTCTCGCGGTGATGGATAACGGCAAGCTCATCAGCCAAGGCTCACCGCGCGAACTCATCGCACAGAACATCGAACCGCAGGTGGTGGAGGTGTTCGGTGAGACATCGGGGCTGTGGGCGAGTGAACATGCGGCGAACTATGCGCAGCGTTTCGAAGTGAGTGGCGAGTCGGTGTTTTGCTATGTGCGCGATGCACAGCCGCTGGTTGCGCATCTGCAAGCGCAAAGCGAGTTGCGATATTTGCAACGCCCTGCGAATTTGGAAGATGTGTTCTTGAAGCTAACGGGGCGGGAGATGCGCGAATGAATCTCATCTTCAGGATGCTGTGGGTCATCGTGCGCTCCTTCTTTCTTCCGCGCTTGGAAATGGCGAGTGTCGTCAGTTCGCTGAAGTTGCGCGTGTTGCCTAATGACATCGACATCAACTTCCATATGAACAACGGACGCTACCTCACTATCTGCGACCTCAATCGAGTGGATGTGTTCGCGCGCAGCGGGTTGCTGAAAGCTATGTTCAAACGTAACTGGATACCCGTCATCGCCGAACACACGATGACGTATAAAAAACCATTGAATCTGTTTCAGCGATACGAGGTGAGGTTGGAAATGGTGAGGTGGGACGAGAAATATTTCTACATGACGCACACCTTCACGGTAGGCGAGCGTGTCGTGGCGGAAGGCACATCGAAAGGATGTGTGTATGCGCGCGGAAAGGGTGTGGTCAGTCCCGCCGAGGCCATCGCCGCTGTCGAGCAAGATAGGTCGAGATGAGCATCTTTGCGTTCCCCCAATTGAGTTTACGTTTCTTGCCCATCTGGCGCAGGCATTGGCTGGTGTGGAAGAAGATCGCCGCACCATCCATCCTCGGGCATCTGGCCGATCCCGTCATCTATATGCTGGGTCTGGGTTACGGCTTGGGCAGTCTGCTGCCTGAGATGGGCGGCATGTCTTACATGGCATTCTTGGCGGCGGGTACGGTGTGCTACAGCACCATGAACAGTGCGAGCTTCGAGGTGCTGTATTCTGGTTTTGCGCGTATGCACGAGCAGCGCACGTGGGAGGCGATATTGAACACGCCTGTCGGGTTGGACGATGTGGTGCTCTCCGAAATCCTGTGGGCGGCGACCAAGAGCTTGATGTCGGGTATGGCAGTGCTGGTCGTTATCTGGGTGCTGGGACTGTCGCATTCGCTGATGTCGTTATGGATGATCCCGCTGGCTTTGCTCATCGGACTGGCCTTCGCCTCCATCGGTCTCATTATGACTGCGCTGGCACCCGCCTACGACTTTTTCATGT
>JAVHPV010000063.1:0-3903 GCA_036170775.1 Gallionella sp.
CGCCGTGCTCGATGCGGGGCGCACTTTATGGCAAGCGTATTTCGCCCACACCGATGTGCGCACGGTGCGCGACGAATTGAAGTTGAATCGTCCCGATGTGGGTTGGTATCAAATCCGTAACGCGCTGAAAAAACGCAACGAGAGCGGCGACACCGCGCCCGTGGATTTCACGCCGTTTGAAAGCGCGTACAAAACCTTGAGTGAAAAATTACAACCACAAGTATTTGAATTGGGATTTTTACGATGATAGTGAACGGTAAACCTTATCGCACCCTTTGGACGACTGCCGACAACACGGCGGTGGAGATTATTGATCAGACCCGATTGCCGCATGAGTTTGTCACGTTGCGGCTGGAATCTATGCGTGATGCGGAGCGCGCGATTAAAGATATGCAGGTACGCGGTGCGCCGTTAATCGGTGTGACGGCGGCGTATGGCGTGGCGTTGTCGATGCGCCATCACGCATCCGATGCAGCGTTGCAAGCGACGTGCGACATGTTGCTGGCGGCGCGCCCTACGGCGGTAAATTTGCGTTGGGGGGTGGAACGTATGCGCGCCTTGCTTGCGCCGCTGCCCACTGAGCAACGCGCTGCTGCCGCATGGCAAGAAGCAGCGGCGATTGCTGATGAAGATGTGGCGATTAACCAAGCCATCGGGCGACACGGTTGCGACATTATTCGGACGATCTATCAACGCACGGGGCGCGGGGTCAATATCCTCACTCATTGCAATGCGGGTTGGCTAGCAACGGTGGATTGGGGCACGGCACTCGCGCCCATCTATGCGGCGATGGAGGAGGGTATTCCGCTGCATGTGTGGGTGGACGAAACACGTCCACGTAATCAGGGGGCAAGCCTGACCGCTTGGGAGCTTGGGCAACATGGTGTGGCACATACCGTGATTGTCGATAACGCAGGCGGGCATTTGATGCAGCATGGCAAGGTGGATATGGTCATCGTTGGTACGGACCGCGTCACCGCACGCGGCGATGTGTGCAACAAAATCGGTACTTATCTTAAAGCTCTCGCAGCGTACGACAACGCCGTGCCGTTCTATGTGGCACTGCCCACCCCTACCATTGATTGGAAGTTGCAAGACGGCGTGCTGGAAATTCCTATCGAGGAACGGGCAGCGCAAGAGGTGACCCATCTGAGTGGTTGGGCTGAAGACGGGAAGATACACAGCGTACGCATTACGCCGCCTAATTCAGCCGTGGCAAATTATGGTTTTGATGTCACGCCTGCGCGCTTGGTGACGGCGTTAGTTACCGAACGTGGCATCATCGCCGCCAATGCGGCCGCGCTGCAAGTGTTGAAAAATGGGGGGTGAGTGCTACACATCGTCCAACTGTTGTTGCTAGTGATCCAGCCAGCTTATGTTTGAAGTTAGAAGTTTTATGCCCTCCACTCCCTACCAGCTTCCCCTTATCTGGGGTGAGGTCAACTTACCTAAAGCGGTGGGAGCGTACCACCCATCGCGCGATGAATCGCGCTCCTACAGTGAGCCGCTTACGTAAAACAGTGGGCGGCCACCACCCTACAGCCTCCCCCTTATCAGGGGATGAGCCGATTTCCCTAAGGAGACACTGATTGATTAGTCATCTCCGCGCAGGCGGATATCCTGTGTCTTGATATAAATGGGTTTTAGCTTTCGCGGGATAACCAGCGACTTGCCAGCTTGCTGGCTGAGTCGAACGACTAGTGATTTCATCAATGACAAAACCGAATAAATCAGTACATCCCTAAAGCGGTGGGGAGCGTACCACCCATCGCGCGATGAATCGCGTTGTGAGCCGCTTAGAGCTTGTCGAAGGGGCATATGGTTCGAGGCTCCCCACGAACGGGACGCTGTTAAATGGTCGACTCTATAGGGGTACTGATTGCTGCCCCATGAGCGGGGATCACCACTGGTAAGCGCGGAGCGCGGTTTCTAACTCGTGCAACGATGTAGCCAGTGTTGCGACGGTGGCATCTAATTCCACTGCTGCTTCACCCAACCCCAGCTTGTCGGCCATTTCCTCGACCTGGCCTGCGGCCTGCATCGTGCGTGCGGCGGCAAAAATACCGACCATCCCTTTTAAGGTGTGTGCGCTGTGGCGCACAGTGTCAGCATCGCCTTGTTTGAGTGCCATTTGGATTTTTTCCATGTGCAGCGGCGCATCGGTCAGGAATAAATGCACAATCTCGGTAAACAACTCTTGATTGTCGTCCATGGTTTGGCGTGCCACCACGAAGTCAACAATCGGCAAATCATTCATTGAGATCGCCTCGTTTGCCCCGCGATCACTGGGTATGGCAACGCCTTGTGCCAATTTATCCAATTCGTGCCACAACGCTTCGGTATCTATGGGTTTGGTGAGATAGCCATCCATACCATGCTGCACGCATTCTTCGCGCGCGCCTTGCATGGCGTGTGCGGTCATGGCGACGATGGGGATGTGCGCGCCCGTCTCTTGTTCTTGCGCACGGATTTGTTCCGTGGCCTCATAGCCGTTCATTTCAGGCATGTCCACATCCATCAAAATTGCGTCGAAGGCTGCGCTTTGCCAATGGGCGACGGCCTCCTTACCGTTGTTTGCTAGTGTGACCTGATGCCCCAGTTTTTCCAGCAAACGAATCGCCAAGGTCTGATTGACTTTATTGTCTTCCGCTAGCAGCAATTTGAGTTTGCGGCGTGACTCGCGCAATGAGTGGCGTGTAATTAGCGGGGCATTTGCCTGCAAGGGTTCGCCGAGTGCGGTCATGATGGCATCAAGCAATTCTGATTGCGACACAGGCTTGACTAAATAACTCGCCACCCCCAGTTCGCGGCAGCGGGCGGCATCCCCGCGCTGTCCTTCGGAAGTCAGCATCATCACCGTGGCACAGGCATATTCAGGGTGCTGGCGCAGTTGCTCGGCCAGCGCAAAGCCATCCATATCGGGCATCTGCACATCCAAGATCGCTAAGGAATAGGGTTGACCTTGCGCAGCAGCACGCTGTAGTTCCTGTAAGGCGGCATCGCCACTGTCCACCACCGTGGGACGCATCTGCCAACTGCACAACATTTGTTGTAGCAAGCGACGATTCGTGGCGTTGTCGTCGGCAATCAACACCGACAAGCCGCCGATGCGTCCTGTGTGTTGATAATCCGCCAGCGGGCTGCTCGAAACAATTGGCAAATCCAATGCGAAATGGAAAGTCGTGCCGATGCCTATTTCGCTATGCAGCTCAATGGTGCTGCCCATCAACGCAATCAACTGCGCCGAGATAGTCAGCCCTAAGCCCGTGCCACCATATTTGCGCGTGGTGGAGGTGTCGGCTTGCGAGAAGGATTCAAAGATAGTTTTGAATTTTTCTTGCGGGATACCGATGCCGGTATCGCGCACACTAAAACGTAAGCGCGCTAAACCTTCCTTAAAGTCAGCTTCGCGCAGCACGGATACTTCAATCTCGCCCGTTTCGGTAAATTTGATCGCATTACCCACCAGATTGACGATCACTTGGCGGATGCGCCCAGGGTCACCGAATACACGGTCGGGCACATCGGGGGCAATGGCTAACAATAACTCCAAGTGTTTTTGGTGAGCGCGTACCGCCAGTGATTTCATGGTGTCACGCATCATTTGCTCTAGCGAAAACTCGATGTTTTCGATGTCCATCTTGCCTGACTCAATCTTGGAAAAATCCAAGATGTCATTGATGATGTGCAGCAATGAGTGCGCCGACGATTGCACCAAGGAAAGGTATTCCTGTTGTTCCTGCGTCAGTTCGGTATCTAGGGCGAGTTCAGTCATGCCTATGATGCCGTTCATGGGCGTGCGTATTTCGTGGCTCATGTTGGCGAGGAAATCACTCTTGGTCTTGGCCGCGAGTTCGGCAGCATCCTTGGCTTGCACAATCGCGGCTTCGGCTTCTTTACGCG
>JAVHPV010000064.1:0-3897 GCA_036170775.1 Gallionella sp.
CCCTAACTTGCTGTTTTGTAGCTATTCAAAAACTCATTCATGTTGAATTCTCTTCCCGTCCGTTTGCTTTGGCACAGTCTGAATTGGCTGACGCGACTTACGATTATGCTGGGCGGAGTGCTGGCGGTATTGGTGGCTTTTACCATCATTGTGTTGCGTTATTGGACTTTGCCTGATATCGAGCAATATCACCCGCAGATCACCGCCTCGATGTCGCGTGCGATCGGCAACCCTGTTCGCATCGGCAAAATTCAGGGTGATTGGCATGGCTGGCAACCCCGCTTGAACTTCACTGATGTGCGTATTCTGGATGCGCAAGGACAAGCCGCCTTGGTATTGCCTAGCATTGATACCAGTGTTTCATGGATGTCTTTGCTCACAGCGGAATTACGTTTCGCCAGTTTTGAGATTGATCGTCCCGAGTTGTTGATCCGCCGCGATGCACAAGGGCAATTCTTTATCGGCGGCGTGGCGTTGTTGCCGCAAGGCAAACAAGAAAACAGCCTCGCGGACTGGCTGTTACATCAATCGCGTATGGTGGCACGTGACGCACTGATAGTATGGGTCGATGAGCAACGCGCCGCCGAACCGCTGGTGTTGCGTCAAGTCAATCTACATATCGAAAGTCTTTTTAATCACCATCAATTTGCACTCACCGCTTTGCCGCCAGAAGAGCTGGCTACGCCATTAGATGTACGCGGCGATTTCCACGGTGCGAGTTTCGATAATCTCAAGCAATGGCGCGGACAGATATTTACGCAGCTTGATTACACGGATGTCAGTGCTTGGCGAGCTTGGTTGGACTTGCCCAGTGAGTTCAGTCATGGGCGCGGTGCATTGCGGGGTTGGTTGGGGGTGGCAGCGGGTGAGGTAACACAGATTACCGCTGATTTGGATTTGCGTGATGTGGTCACGCAGTTGGGGGTTGACGTACCCGAAATGGTGGTGAGCAAGTTACGCGGGCGCGCCGCTTGGCATATCCTCGATGGGGGGTTGGAAATCTCCACTTCACATTTGGCGATGCGCTTGCGTAACGGTATTGAATTGCACCCCACTGATTTTTATTTCCGCAGCCAACGCGCCAGTGCCACGCAACCTGCCACAGGTCACATGAAAGCTAATTTACTGCAATTGGAAAGTTTGGTAAGTCTGGCGAATTTCATTCCCTTGGATGAGGGCTTGCGTAAACAACTTGATGCTTATGCGCCGCGCGGGCAGGTGTCCAATCTGGATGCGCAATGGCAAGGCGCATTTGATCGGCTCACACAGTTCACACTCAAAGGTAAGTTTAATAATTTGGCGATGCGTCAAGTGGGCAAACAACCCGGCTTTGCGGGTTTGACAGCGGAAGTGGATGGCAGTGAATCGAGTGGCACTGTGAATATTCAAGCGCGGCAATTGCGAATTGATGCGCCTGGGGTGATGCGAGAACCTTTGTCCTTTGCCAGTCTAACAGCACATGCTGGCTGGCAGCGTAAGGCGGGCGAGTTGTTGATTAGCGTCGCAGATGCTTCGGTGAGTAATGAGGATTTGGCGGGCAATCTATTCGGCAGTTTTCAAACTAAAGCAGGCACGTTGGGCATCCTTGATCTAACCGCCAGCCTGACCCGTGGTGAGATTCGTCAGGCGGCGCGTTACACCCCTTTAGTCGCAGTCGATCAAGCGGGCAGCGACTGGTTGGCGCGGGCTGTTTTGGCAGGGCACACGGAAGATTTTCGTATTCGTATCAAAGGTAATTTAAGCGACTTTCCCGTCACAGGGAAAAAAGACACGGTGCTGGAAATTGGTGGTCATGCCCGTGATGCGCTGATTGATTTTGATCCGCACTGGCCGCGCATTGAACATGCTGAAGGGGATTTTTTGATTCATGGCAATCAACTGGAAGTGCATTCGCTGACGGGGCTCATGTCGCAAGCGCAATTACAAAATTTATCCATCAAAATCGACAATTTATCCGATCCAGAATTACCACTCGACATCAAAGGCGAGGCCAGTGCATCAAGCAATAATTTTCTTGCCTTTGTACAAAATAGCCCAGTGCGCGGCTATGTGAACGGTTTCACCGATGGTATGACCGCCACAGGCAACGGTCATCTCGATCTCACTGCGCATATCCCTTTGGTGGGCACCAATCCAGTGAGTTTGGTGGGGTTGTTGCGGATACAGAATAACGATATTGATATGGGCGCAGGTATGCCGTTGTTAGGCAATACCACGGGTAATCTCGCTTTTACTGAAGCAAGTTTGCGTGCTAACGATGTGCAGGCGGAAATTTTAGGTGGCCCCGCACATTTGAATTTGAGTTCTGCGAGTGGTGGTGTGGTTCATGCGGACATAAAAGGGCGCAATAACCTAGATGCGTTACGCAGTCGTTTGTCGCACCCCTTGTTGAATAATTTGCATGGGGGGGCAAACTGGGAAGCAAATCTCGATTTGGTGAATAAATCAGTGCAGTTGGTGCTGAATTCAAATTTGCAAGGTATCAGTTCGACCCTGCCCGTGCCATTCGCAAAACGTGCTGGCGAGGTGTTGCCTTTACATCTGGAGAAGAAAAATCTGACTGCTGGGCAGGATCAAATTACCGCGCAATTAGGTAAGACGATGAGTGTGCGCGTGTTACGCGAGGCAGCAGGGGAGGGCATGAATATCAAGCGTGGTTTGATTGATTTTGGTGGAAAAGCCAAGTGGCCAGCGCAAGATGGATTATGGGTGGCGGGAGCGTTACCTGAGCTATCCGTACAGGGTTGGGGTGGACTATTTAAGGGGGGGGCGGGTAGCGGTTTGCCTGTGGCGGGGATCAATCTTTACATTGATAAACTTACTGGCTATGGTCAAACCTTGAACAACTTGCAAATCAATACCCACAAACAGGGGGATAGTCTTGTGGCGCAACTGGCGAGCAGCGTGTTGAATGGTGAGGTGAGTTGGCATCCGGGTGGTTTCGATCACAATGGCAAACTGGTGGCGCGTTTGAATAATCTGGTCTGGGGGGATGTAGATAAGCTGCAAATCGATGCGCCCGTGAATGTCCCCAAAGCAGCCCCGCAGGAAAGTCTGCATGCCGAAGATTTACCCGCTTTAGAACTGTCAATTGATAACTTGCAAGTAGCAGGTAAGCAGTTAGGTAGGTTGGATTTGGTGGGACATGCGGACGGGCAAGACTGGCGTTTGCGCCGTTTTAATCTGACGAATCCTGATGGTAATTTGGTGGGAGATGGCATCTGGCACGATGGCAAAGAGGCCAGTATGCAAGTCAATTTATTGTTGCAGATTAGTGATGCGGGGAAAATTTTGAGTCGCTCGGGTTATCCCAACACGGTGAAAAATGGTAGTGGAAAATTAGCCGCCAATTTGAGTTGGTCAGGCGGGCCAGATGATTTTGATTTGGCGAAATTGAATGGCACACTCAAGTTAGATACAGGCAAGGGACAGTTTCTCAAAATGGACCCAGGCATTGGTAAGCTGCTCGGCGTGTTGAGTCTGCAAGCGTTGCCCAAGCGCATCACCTTGGACTTTACTGATGTGTTTAGTGACGGCTTTCAGTTCGATAATATCAACGGCAACGCTACGATCAAGCATGGCGTGATTGAGACCCAAGATTTTCATATTGATGGCTCGGCAGCTAAAGTCACCATGAAAGGCAATGTGGATTTGTCGCATGAAACGCAGAATCTACATATCGTGGTGTTACCCAGCGTGGGGGACAGCGTGTCCTTGTTGGGCGCATTCGCCGCAGGCCCTGTGGTTGGCTTGGGTTCATTATTAGTTAATAAAGTATTGGGCAATCCACTCGATAAGTTAATCTCGTTTGAATACAATGTCACAGGCAAATGGGTTGACCCTAGTGTTGTTAAAGTCGGCACAAAACCCGTTCATCAATAATTTTTATCAGTTTAA
>JAVHPV010000065.1:0-3875 GCA_036170775.1 Gallionella sp.
AAGTATGGCGGTAATTCTCCTGAGACGGGATTCGATTGCAGCGGTTTCGTCGGGCATGTTTTCAAACAATCCTTGGGCATTAAGTTGCCGCGCAGTGCAGCAGAAATTTGGCAATGGGGCGAAGAGGTTGATTCGGCACAATTACAGCCTGGCGATTTGGTGTTCTACAACACCTTGCGCAACAATTTTTCTCACGTAGGAATCTATCTAGGCGAAGATCGCTTTGTACACTCGCCAAGCAGCGGTGGTGGTATCCGCGTTGACGATATGCGCGATAGCTACTGGCAACGTCATTACAACGGCGCACGGCGCATTATTCCTGTGCGCTAAGTTGCCGCGCTTGTTTAATCTCCTGCGCCAATTGAAAGACTGTCATGGCGTAAAAATCACTGTTGTTATAGCGTGTAATCACCTCAAAATTATTTAACGCCAACCAAAACTGTTTGCCTTCAGCCATAGTGAAGTCCATTAGACGCATAGGCATCTCTTCATTTAACGACGCTTCGACGCTTACGCCAGCCTGCTGCCATTCTGCCAAGCTACGAGGCTCTTTTATCCCCCCCAAACATAGATTCTCAGTAACTTGTGCGCGTAGCGTCACTGGCTCACCACTTTTCCAACCGTAGTGCTGCATATAATTTGCCACGCTGCCGATCGCATCACGATCTTCACGCAGTAGATCAATCGTTTTGTTGCCATTGAAATCAATGGCGTATTTTCGGTAGCTGCTGGGCATAAATTGCGGCACACCTAACGCGCCCGCATAGGAGCTACGGATGGCTAACAAATCAAAATTCTGTTCGCGCGCTAGCAGCAAATAGTTTTCTAATTCACTGCGAAAAAAATCAGCCCTACGGGGATAATCGAACGCTAGGGTAGTTAGCGCATCCAGCGTACGGAACGTGCCCGCATTGCGCCCGTAGATCGTCTCAACGCCGATGATCGCCACAATAATCTCGGCTGGAACACCAAATTGTTTCTCGGCTCGATGCAAAGTCGCATGATATTTTTCCCAGAATCGCAAGCCCAGTTGTACGCGCTTTTTGTTCACGAAAGCGGCGCGATACTCTAACCACGGCTTAGTTGTGGCTGGACGCGAAATGGCTTCAATGATAGCGGGACGGTATTGCGCATGGGCAAAAGCAAGCATCAGCTCATCATGTTTGAACTGATGCTTGCTGACCATTTCATCAACAAATTGAGGAATTCCTGGCAAATCCGCACCCCGCACTGGAGTGGAAGTCAAGCAGAGAAAAGTATAAATAGGCAGGAGAAGTTTGATTTTTAGCATGGGTATATTTTAACCGAAGCTCGACAGCATCCCTTCATTACTGGTAAATTTCGCCCTCGTTAAATAGCCCAAAGAGCGCCTCATGACCAGCACAACCACACAACATCATCGCCTTATTATTCTGGGCTCTGGCCCTGCGGGATATACCGCCGCTGTCTACGCTGCACGCGCCAATCTCAATCCCGTGTTGATTACGGGCATGGCGCAAGGTGGACAACTGATGACCACCACCGAAGTAGATAACTGGCCCGCCGATGTGAATGGAGTACAGGGCCCTGAGTTGATGCAACGCTTTCAGCAACATGCCGAACGTTTCAACACACAAATCATTTTTGATCATATCCACACCGCCAAACTGCAACAAAAGCCGTTTTTACTGATAGGTGATGCGGGCAGTTATAGTTGCGATGCCTTAATTATCTGCACTGGGGCTTCTGCACAATACTTAGGCATTCCTTCTGAGGAAGCCTTTATGGGGCGCGGCGTATCTGGCTGCGCAACGTGTGATGGTTTCTTCTATCGCGGACAGCAAGTGGCGGTGATCGGTGGCGGCAATACGGCTGTTGAAGAGGCTTTGTACTTGGCCAATATCGCACAACACGTCACCTTGGTGCATCGTCGTGACACTTTCCGTGCCGAACGCATCATGCTTGACCACCTCATGGAAAAAGTCGCAGAGGGCAAAATAACGCTGCAACTCAACAGCACTTTAGATGAAGTCTTAGGTGATGCCAGTGGAGTCACGGGTATGCGTGTCAAAAATGTACAGACAGGAGACAAGCAGGACATCGCGCTCAGCGGAGTATTCATCGCTATTGGACACAAGCCGAATACCGACATTTTTGCAGGACAACTTGAAATGGAAAACGGTTATATTCAGACGCGCAGCGGCTCAAAAGGTAACGCAACGCAAACGAGCATTTCAGGTGTTTTCGCCGCAGGTGATGTGCAAGACCAAATCTATCGTCAGGCTTGCACCAGCGCAGCAACAGGTTGCATGGCGGCACTTGATGCAGATAAATACTTGGCTTCCTTGGGTAAAGTTTAGGCTATGCGGCACAGGGTAAAAGTTGCAAGGACAGCCTCTTTTACCGTCACTGATACCTCAAACAGCAGTGCTGATGCCGCGCTATTTCGTGCCACGGTCGGGCAAGTCAACCCGATCAAACCGCCTAACAAAATCACACCGCGAACTCCCCAACTCAGTGTTTTCCCGCGACAAAATTATCTAACATTGACTACACTCACCAACAACCTCTCAGATTGCTCCAATGAGCTTGCGTTGAGTGATTTTTTGCGCAACGGTTTATCTCGCCTCACTTTACGCAAATTACGCCGTGGTCAGCCTCCCATCCAAGACCGCCTTGATCTGCATGGCAGCACCAGCGATGCTGCGCGACAACTGTTATTTGATTTTGTCCATGACAGTGTTCGAGCAGGACAACGTTGCATCCTCATCATTCACGGCAAGGGATTGAACAGTCAAAGGGGCGAAGCGGTTCTTAAACTGCGCACCCGCCACTGGTTGACTCAACTGAATTCTGTTTTGGCTTTTTGCGATGCACCCATACAAGAAGGAGGAAGCGGTGCGGTTTTGGTGCTGTTACGCACTAAGCTTTAGCCTTTTTACCCATCACATAAATGATGTATTCAAAAAATAGCTCACACCATTCTTGTTCATTTTGTTTAAGGGTGGCGAGCAGTTTCTTCACCTCGTTGACGGGCCACTTAGGGTTATAAGCAACCAGCATATTTTCTGGGTAAAGCGCAAGAGAAGTTGCTAAACGAGCCGCCATTTTTTCAACACCTCTAAACATCAAAGTAACATCCTTATCCGTTCCGATTTCGGCGGTAAGGTCACCATACATTTTGGGATGTTGCTTGGTATAAGCGATGAATTTTGTCAGCACATAAAAAAATTCTCCCTTGTTATCAGGAGTTACTGCATCCCCCAACATAAAAGGCTGTACCGACAGTTCCAGCCAGTAATAGCCTAATTTCGGATTGCGATGCTTGGATACACCAATATAGCCATTTCTTGCCTTGGCACGTTCCATCACATCGGACAAACTGGCTTTTTCGGAGTCGCGCGCCACGAAGTCTAACGTACCTAATGTCTCCGGACGAATCATAAAAAAATCAGGGAAATTATCGTAAAGTCTCCCGGAATGATCATGCGCCTGATAATAAGATTCAAATATCTGCAAGGCTAAATGCGCGTTTTTATCTACATCGAAATAAATATCAAGGTAACTTTTATGGGGTAAATTTTTTTTCATATTTGGCTATCCTCCCAGTGCCTAGAGCAAAACAGTCAAGTTAAAACGGAGCGTAATTTTAACGCTATATGCTAGACTCGTACGAGGTGCTATGTCTGAGCGGGATTATTAGCTAGATAAATGGCTCATTGCGTTCAGCTATTTTGCAAGAAGCTCATATGTGTTAGATTTGACAATAAAATATCCATCGCTGGAGCACACCATACCATGAAAAATTTACTACTACTCATTTTATTATCAACCAGCATGATCGCTTACGGAAAAGCCAATAAATGGGTCGATACGAATGGTCAAGTCACTTATTC
>JAVHPV010000066.1:0-3867 GCA_036170775.1 Gallionella sp.
GCCCCTGATGACACATAGATTTGATGACGATAGGAAGCAAAAAGCCCCACCATTTCTGGCGGGGCGTTTTGTTTGTAAGGAGTCTGACGATGACCTACTTTCGCATGGGTAATCCACACTATCATTGGCGCTAAGTCGTTTCACTGTCCTGTTCGGGATGGGAAGGAGTGGGACCAACTTGCTATGGTCGTCAGACAAACTGTTCGGCTTGCAGCGGTGATTTGCTGAATGCCATGTTTGTTATTTCTTGAGTGTACTTTTGCAAGTATGCGCAAGAAACGTTATCTGGAAGAAGTAAATTATTGGATGTCTGATTGTACTGCGTCACACGCTATAACGGTTACTTAATGTTATAGGATCAAGCCTCACGAGCAATTAGTACTGGTTAGCTTAACGCATTACTGCGCTTCCACACCCAGCCTATCAACGTCCTGGTCTCGAACGACTCTTTAGGGGGGTTAAACCCCCAGGGAAATCTTATCTCAAGGCGAGTTTCCCGCTTAGATGCTTTCAGCGGTTATCTCTTCCGAATTTAGCTACCCGGCAATACCACTGGCGTGATAACCGGTACACCAGAGATTCGTCCACTCCGGTCCTCTCGTACTAGGAGCAGGTCCCTTCAAATTTCCAACGCCCAAGGCAGATAGGGACCAAACTGTCTCACGACGTTTTAAACCCAGCTCACGTACCACTTTAAATGGCGAACAGCCATACCCTTGGGACCGGCTACAGCCCCAGGATGTGATGAGCCGACATCGAGGTGCCAAACTCCCCCGTCGATATGAACTCTTGGGAGGAATCAGCCTGTTATCCCCAGAGTACCTTTTATCCGTTGAGCGATGGCCCTTCCATACAGAACCACCGGATCACTATGACCTACTTTCGTATCTGCTCGACTTGTCAGTCTCGCAGTTAAGCATCCTTTTGCCATTGCACTATCAGTACGATGTCCGACCGTACCTAGGATACCTTCGTACTCCTCCGTTACAATTTGGGAGGAGACCGCCCCAGTCAAACTGCCTACCATGCACGGTCCCCAACCCCGATTAGGGGTCTAGGTTAGAATCTCAAACACACCAGGCTGGTATTTCAAGGTTGGCTCCATAAGAACTGGCGTTCCTACTTCACAGCCTCCCAGCTATCCTACACAGGTCTATTCAAAATCCAATGCAAAGCTACAGTAAAGGTTCATGGGGTCTTTCCGTCTAGCCTCGGGTAGATTGCATCTTCACAAACATTTCAACTTCGCTGAGTCTCAGGAGGAGACAGTGTGGCCATCGTTACGCCATTCGTGCAGGTCGGAACTTACCCGACAAGGAATTTCGCTACCTTAGGACCGTTATAGTTACGGCCGCCGTTTACTGGGGCTTCAATTTAGACCTTCCCCTGAAACAAGTTCAGGGTAAGCCCACCTCTTAACCTTCCAGCACCGGGCAGGTGTCAGGCCTTATACTTCATCTTTCAATTTTGCAAAGCCCTGTGTTTTTGATAAACAGTCGCCTGGATCATTTCTCTGCGTCCCGATAGTCACCTATCGGGAGACTCTTCTCCCGAAGTTACGAGTCTATTTTGCCTAGTTCCTTAGCCATGATTCACTCGAGCACCTTAGGATTCTCACCCCGACTACCTGTGTCGGTTTACAGTACGAGTTCTTATAATCTGAAGCTTAGAGGTTTTTCTTGGAAGCTCTTAGGTGTATTATCCACGCTACCGAAGCTTTGTGGTACTATCCCGCTTTAGCAAAGTCTGCGCATTTAACTACAGACCCTATACCTACACGGTTCAACGTACTATTCCGTCAGTACGCAACACTTTCATTACTCCGTCACCCCATCGCAATTATAAGAAGTACAGGAATATTAACCTGTTGTCCATCCACTTCCCCTTTCGGGTTCGCGTTAGGCCCCGACTAACCCACAGCTGATTAGCATCGCTGTGGAAACCTTAGTCTTTCGGTGTGCGGGTTTCTCACCCGCATTATCGTTACTTATGCCTACATTTTCTTTTGTAACCAATCCAGAATACCTCACAGTACTCCTTCTGCTTTGTTACAATGCTCCCCTACCACTGATCCTGAAACAAGTTCAGAATTAATCCATAGCTTCGGTAATATGTTTATGCCCGATTATTATCCACGCCCGATCGCTCGACTAGTGAGCTGTTACGCACTCTTTAAATGAATGGCTGCTTCCAAGCCAACATCCTAGCTGTCTGTGCAATCGAACTTCGTTAGATCAACTTAACATATATTTGGGGACCTTAGCTGATGGTCTGGGTTCTTTCCCTCTCGGACACGGACCTTAGCACCCATGCCCTCACTGCTGGTAATCATTTTATAGCATTCGGAGTTTGTCAGGAATTGGTAGGCGGTGAAGCCCCCGCATCCAATCAGTAGCTCTACCTCTATAAAACTTTGCCAACGCTGCACCTAAATGCATTTCGGGGAGTACGAGCTATTTCCGAGTTTGATTGGCCTTTCACCCCTACCCACAGGTCATCCAAAGACTTTTCAACGTCAACTGGTTCGGTCCTCCACTATGTGTTACCACAGCTTCAACCTGCCCATGGGTAGATCACTCGGTTTCGCGTCTACTACTACTAACTTAGCGCACAAGTGCGCTTTCATTCCCTTCGAATGAATCTCGCCCTATTCAGACTCGCTTTCGCTCCGGCTCCTCCCGTGAACGGGATTAACCTCGCTAGTAACAGTAACTCGTAGGCTCATTATGCAAAAGGCACGCTGTCACCCTGATAAATCAAGGCTCCAACCGCTTGTAGGCGTACGGTTTCAGGTTCTATTTCACTCCCTTACTTAGGGTTCTTTTCACCTTTCCCTCACGGTACTAGTTCACTATCGGTCTCTCAGGAGTATTTAGCCTTAGCGGATGGTCCCGCTTAATTCATACAGGGTTTCACGTGCCCCGCACTACTCAGGATACCACTATCAATATCTTCGATTACTTATACCGGGCTATCACCGTCTATGGCTCCTCTTTCCAAAGGATTCTAATTCTCTTAGCATCGAATATCGTGGTCCTATAACCCCAATGGTGCCTTAACACCATTGGTTTGGGCTGTTCCGCGTTCGCTCGCCACTACTTGCGGAATCACTGTTGTTTTCTCTTCCTCCGGTTACTTAGATGTTTCAGTTCACCGGGTTTGCTTCCATTGCTGGATTTTGCAGCTTCACTGCAAAGGGTTCCCCCATTCGGATATTTACGGATCTATTCGTCTGTGCCGATCCCCGTAACTTTTCGCAGCTTATCACGTCCTTCTTCGCCTCTGAGAGCCTAGGCATCCTCCATACGCCCTTATTTAGCTTATGTCTTATGCTCTTTTACTTTTTAGCTCATTTTATATATAAAAAGATTATCACTAACCTTTTTAGAGTTATTATTTTTTTGATTCTTTACGATATCATTATTCCAATATGTCAATGAACTTTACAATCCTGAATCTATTTCAGGACACTCCTTAAGTTTAAATCCCAAATTAAATTAGGCCTAAACTCAATGAGGCGCCGAAACAACTTCGGCTCAAGTGGAGAATAAGGGATTCGAACCCTTGACCCCCTGCGTGCAAGGCAGGTGCTCTAGCCAGCTGAGCTAATCCCCCGTTTTAGTTGGCAGTTATCAGTATACAGTATCCAGTATCCTTAACAATAAGCTGCAAACCTATAACGATGTGCTCAACTTCTAAAATTTCCTTCCTAATAAAAACTAACCCGATTTTAGCGTTTAGAATCTTGTATTTGGTATTCCAAATCTTAAATCTTAAACTTAAAAAAGTAGTCTCGGACAGACTCGAACTGTCGACCTCTACATTATCAGTGTAGCGCTCTAACCAGCTGAGCTACGAGACTCTACT
>JAVHPV010000067.1:0-3865 GCA_036170775.1 Gallionella sp.
GGCACTGATGTCTTGCTGCGAATACGTGCCCATGCCGTAGCTGAGATTATTTTGCTCAATGCGTGTGCGCAAGGCTTGAATCGCCTCGCCTGACAGTGTTTCATCGTTTAATACCATCTTTAGCCCGTTGTAATCGGGTGGATTGTGGCTGCCTGTCAGCATCACCGCGCAACGTGTGTTGAGGTGGTACGCCGCGAAATACACCATTGGTGTGGCGACACAACCTACATCAATAACCTCTATGCCGCTTTTCAGCAGTCCACGCGCTAACGCAGCACTGAGTTCGACTCCTGAAAGACGGCCATCGCGCCCGATGGCGATGCTGTGTGCGCCGCGCGCGATCGCTTCTGAGCCAATGGCATGACCAATCGCTTCCACCACGGGCGCGGTCAATGATTTTCCGACGATGCCGCGTATGTCATAGGCTTTGAAAATTTCATGGGGCAGGGTTTGCATAATGTTTCCTAGTGTTCAAACGTGTGTTTGAGCCGTGCTTGCGCGGCTTGCCAGACATACTCAGGCGTGAGTTTCATCATGCAGTTGAAGTGTCCCAACGGACAATCGCGCTTGAAGCAGGGGCTACACGCAATATCAATTTTGAGTACGTCAGCCTTGGCTGAGAGCGGCGGGGTAAATTGCGGGCTGCTAGAGCCAAACAGTGCCAACAAAGGTTTGTCCAGTGCTGCGGCAAGATGCATCAATCCAGAGTCATTGCTGATGACTAATGCGGCGCAAGAAAGCAGGGCGATGGCATCGCTCAACTTGGTTTTGCCACACAGATTATGTGCCGCAGGATTGCCCAAGGCGACGATATTGTTGGCGACCTCTTGGTCTTTGCCAGAACCGATGAGCCACACGGCATAGCCGTGCTGTTGCAAGCGTTGTGCGACTTCTGCGAAATAGGCGACGGGCCAACGCTTGGCTGAGCCGTATTCTGCACCTGGACAAAATACGGCCACAGGTTGCGCCAAAGTTAAGCCGAGCTTTTGCAAAGTGGCATCGCGCTGAGCCAGCGTGATGCTTAATGCTGGGTTTGCCAGTGGACGAGGAATGTTGTCGCGATGATTTTCGGCGAGTTGTGCAAAGCGTTCGACCATTAGTGGCAAGGTCTGCTTGTTGAGTTTGCGTGCGTCATTGAGTAAACCGTAACGCATTTCCCCCACGAAACCTGTACGCACAGGAATTCCTGAAAAAAAAGGCACTAAGGCAGACTTGAGTGAGTTGGGTAACACCAGTGCCTGATCATAGTGCGCTGTTTTGAGTTGTTTCCCTAAGCGGTAGCGTGCCGCTAATTGCAACGCCCCGTGGGGAAATGGGTTGATCAGCACCTCATGAACTTCAGGTATCGCGTACAGCAAGTCAGCCGTCCAAGGTGGGGCAAGCACATCAATTTGAACATCAGGGTGACGTTGTTTGAGGCGCATCAACATGGGCTGCATCAACATGCAGTCGCCTACCCAACTGGGGGCAACCACTAAAATTTTTTTCATGGTCAAGGTGAGCGACGAAAAGCCAAGCGCACTTGAGCCGTACGCCTAGCTGAGGTTAGTGGTGAGACTTAGGCAGTTCACCCTTGAATTTGTAAAGCGTTCCGCAATAGGGGCAACGTGCTTCCCCGCCATGTTTTAGCGGAATGGAAACTTTAGGGTGCGCATTCCATAAGCTCATATTGGGCATTGGGCAGCTTAATGGCAGGTCATGCGCGGTGACTTCAATATAACGTTGGGTGATGTTTTGTTTGCTCACGTGAGCCTCCTTAAACGTAGGCTAACCAATTGCCATGTTGCGGGTGTTTGCCAGCCACACAGTCGAAGAAAGCCTGTTGTAATTTTTCCGTGATAGGCCCGCGTGACCCACAACCGATGGTGCGTTGATCCAATTCACGGATGGGGGTTACTTCAGCCGCAGTGCCCGAGAAGAAGGCTTCATCTGCGCAATAAACCTCGTCGCGGGTGATGCGCTTTTCGATAACCTCAAGCCCCATTTCACGCGCCAGCGTGATGATGGAATCACGTGTAATGCCTTCCAGACAGGAAGTTAGGTCGGGCGTATAGAGCTTGCCTTTTTTGACGATAAAAATGTTCTCACCTGAGCCTTCGGCCACAAAACCATCTACATCGAGTAACAACGCTTCATCGTAATTGTCATTGGCGACTTCTTGGTGCGCCAAAATGGAATTGGCGTAAGTTGTCACCGATTTGGCGCGGCACATATTCACATTGACGTGGTGACGAGTGAAGCTGGAGGTTTTGATGCGTATGCCTTTTTGCATGCCATCCGCACCGAGATAAGCTCCCCACGGCCAAGCGGCAATGGCGACGTGGGTAGATAAAGTCTTGGCGGCGATGCCCATTGCCTCAGAGCCGTAGAACACGATGGGGCGGATGTAGCAAGATTTCAAATTGTTGGTGCGAACCACCTCACGATGGGCATCCATGATGGTTGCTTTGTCATAGGGCATCTTCATTTGGAAGATGTGCGCTGAATTAAACAAACGATCAGTGTGCTCCTGCAAACGGAAAATGGCCGTGCCTTGGGTGGCTTCATAGGCACGCAGACCTTCAAATACGCCCATGCCATAGTGCAACGTGTGGGTGAGCACATGCGTGGTGGCATCGCGCCAAGGGACTAGCTTACCGTCATACCAAATAAAACCATCGCGGTCAGACATCGACATAATTAACTTCCTTCAGATTAGAGCGTTTGGGAAGCGTGAATTCTAGCGTCTTCGCACTATTAAATGAAGGATTTCGGTTAAATTAGCAGATGAAATTCATTCGTTTCGAATTTTTTCCTTGAGGTATGATGATTAAATCTCTGTCATTTATCTCAACCAACTTTCAGATTCTGTTTGCCTAACTATGATAGATATTCCCCAAATTACTGCTGAAACGACCGACACCCAGGAAGAGAAACTGCGCAAAAGTTTGCTGATTTTTGCCTGTGCGTTTATGAATTTGGCGGTGGTGTTGTGGTTAGGTATTTATTGGATGATGGGCTTACATTTCTCGGCCAATGTGCCGATTGCCTATCAGCTGATTTCCGTCGCATCGCTGGTGTATTACTTCAAGAGCAAAAATTTTGTAGTGTTTCGTTTTGTGCAGCTGAGCCTGTTCCTATTCGCACCCTTCGTGATGCAATGGAGCATTGGCAGTTCAGTTACCTCCAGTGGGGTAATGTTGTGGGCGTTGTTGGCTCCCGTCGGGGCGTTGGTGGTAGCCAATTGGCGTGAGTCTGTCCCTTGGTTCGTCGCTTATATGGTGATGACGGTGGTGTCGGGAGCGTTTGATTATTTCCTGAGCGGCGGCGGCGACAGTGGTGTGCCACTTAAAACCATTGGGGTATTTTTCGCCCTGAATTTTGCTGCGATGTCCACCATCATCTATTTGTTATTACGTCATTTCGTGGTGGAGATGGACAAGATTCGTACACAATTGGATGAACAAAACCAATTGCTCGCGGAAGAGCAGACTAAATCAGAGCGTGTGTTGTTTAATGTGTTGCCGAGCAGTATTGCGCAACGCTTGAAAAATGACCAAGGCTTGATTGCTGATGGCTATGCGGATGTGACCGTGATGTTTGCTGATTTGGTTAACTTTACCCAATTGACTGAATCGCTGTCTCCCGAGCGCATGGTGGCGTTGTTGAACACGATTTTTTCGGGCTTTGATGAGCTGTGTGAAAAGTATGGTGTAGAGAAAATCAAAACCATCGGCGATGCTTATATGGTGGTAGGTGGTTTAGATCGCGATAAAGAGCGTTACACCAATGACATTGCCGATTTGGCATTAGAAATGCGTGAACTGGTGACGACACATCCCGAATTGGCGCGCTTCAAGCTAGGTATTCATACGGGTATTGCTAC
>JAVHPV010000068.1:0-3830 GCA_036170775.1 Gallionella sp.
GCCCAATCATCAAAACGCAATTGCTCTGCTTGCAGGCGCAGCACCATAGGATGCTGTGGGTTGATTTCCAAGATTGGTTGCGCAGTAGGCGCGTTCTGCCCTGAAGCCTTGAGCAAGCGCGCCAAATTGGCACTCATGTCATGCTCATCCGCCACTAAACACGCTGGTGAATCAGTGAGGCGATGGGTCACCCGCACTTCTTTGACGCGCTCTGCCAAGCTGGTTTTAATCTTGTCGGTCAGCTCTTTGAAGTCGTCCGCTTGTTTTTCTTGAGCTTGTTTTTCCGCTTCATCTTCCAACGTACCTAAATCTAATCCACCCTTGGCGACCGACACTAATGGCTTGCCTGAAAATTCCGTCAGGAAGCTCAATGCCCATTCATCGACACGGTCAGACAGCAGCAAGACTTCGATACCTTTCTTGCGGAACACCTCCAAGTGAGGACTGTTCTTAGCCGCGTTAAAGGTATCGGCAGTCACATAATAAATTTTGTCCTGCCCCTCTTTCATGCGTGATAGGTAATCTGCCAGCGACACGCTTTCATCGTGAGTGTCAGCATAAGTCGAGGCAAAGCGTGCCAACGCTGCAATTTTGTCTTTGTTCGCAGCATCTTCGCCGATGCCTTCCTTGAGCACCTTGCCAAACTCTTGCCAGAAGGTGGCATATTTTTCAGCATCATTGGCCGCCAAATCCGCCAGCAGTGCCAATACCTTGTTACTACAACCTTTGCGGATGGACTCAATATCTTTCGACTCTTGCAAAATCTCGCGCGACACGTTCAGTGGCAAATCATTGGAATCCACCACGCCACGCACGAAGCGTAGATACAGCGGTAACAATTGCTCGGCATCGTCCATGATAAACACACGACGCACATACAACTTCACGCCGTGGCGCGCATTGCGATCCCACAAATCAAAGGGGGCATGTTTAGGGATATACAACAGTTGCGTATATTCCTGACGACCTTCGACACGCGCATGACTCCATGCCAGTGGCTCGTCATAATCGTGTCCGACATGTTTATAGAACTCTTGATATTGCTCGTCGGTGATTTCGTTTTTCGGTTTTGCCCACAATGCCGAAGCCTGATTGACGGTCTCATCTTCCTCGGTAAGATGTTGCGCGCCGTCTTTCCACTCTTCTTTTTTCATCAGAATGGGTTGCACAATGTGGTTGGAATATTTGCGCACAATCTCGCGCAACTTGTAACCCGCCAGCAAATCATCTTGGTCGGCACGCAAGTGCAACGTAATTTCGGTGCCACGCCCCGTTTTTTCCACCATCTCAATCGAAAACTCTCCACCACCATCCGATTCCCAACGCACACCTTGGTCGGCTTGCTCGCCTGCACGTCGTGTCAGCACCGTGACCTTATCGGCCACGATGAAAGCGGAATAAAAGCCAACACCAAATTGACCAATCAGATTGGCATCTTTTTGTTGATCGCCAGACAGGCGCGAGAAAAATTCACGCGTTCCAGACTTGGCAATCGTACCCAGGTTATTGATGACTTCATCGCGGCTCATGCCGATACCGTTGTCGCTAATCGTCAGCGTGCGGGCGACTTTGTCATAAGTAATCCGAATCGCCAGCTCAGAATCGTTTTCGAACAAAGTGGCGTTATGCAATCCTTCAAAGCGCAACTTATCGCAAGCATCCGACGCATTAGAAACCAACTCGCGTAAAAAAATTTCTCGGTTGGAATACAAGGAATGAATCATCAATTGCAGCAATTGTTTCACTTCGGTTTGGAAACCCAGTGTTTCGCGGTTACTTGTTACAGTGTCAGTCATATCATCTCCGTTGAGCGTGTTAGGGAATAAACCTGTCGCCTTAGCTTGGGGTGGATGCGGCACTTTTCAAGTCGCCAAAATATCGCTGGCTATTATTCTTTTCATCCGTATAATGCGCGCCTTGCCGCTCCCTAGGCGGCATTTTGGTTCATCGTTATCTGACCTATCTCTCGCGCGTATGCAAATCGCGCCTGTCCAAAAAAAACTCCAGAATTTTGAGTTTTCCGGTTAGCAACGATGTTTTATGCGCCGGTTACTCCGTCCCCGATTTTGGGGCTGTTTTACTACCTGCGCTCACACTAGAGAACTGTCTCAGTTCGACCTGTTGGATATACGCCAACTTCCGACCATTGCTATGGTTTGAATGTTGTTGTGCGTCTACGTTGCGTATGAGCATCTCTAGCTTATAAAAAAGGAACACAACATGACATTTGAAGAACTCACTCTGAACGCTGCTATTCTTAAAGCTATTGCTGAAAGTGGCTACACCCAACCCACCCCTATTCAAGAACAAGCGATTCCTGAAGTCATCGCTGGCCACGACTTGATGGCTTCTGCCCAAACAGGTAGCGGCAAAACCGCAGCATTCATTCTGCCTGCGCTAAATCGTTTGGCCACCCCTTCCGTATTACCCGGCAAAGGCCCACGCGTTTTGGTATTGACCCCCACCCGTGAACTGGCACAACAAGTCTGTGACGCAGCCACCAAATACGGTAAGAACATGCGCTTTAAGATCATCAGCATCTTGGGCGGCATGCCTTATCCAGTACAAAACCGTATGTTGTCTGGGCAAGTCGATATTCTGGTGGCCACCCCAGGTCGTCTGATTGACCATCTGGAACGGGGTCGTATCGACTTTTCCCGTTTAGAAATGCTGATTTTGGATGAAGCTGATCGTATGTTAGACATGGGCTTCGTGGATGATGTAGAACGCATCGCTGCGGCCACACCTAATACGCGTCAAACGCTGCTGTTCTCAGCAACGTTGGATGGTGTTGTTGGTAATCTGGCTTCACGTTTGCTCAAGACACCTAAGCGCATCAGCGTTTCCGCCACCAAAGACAAACACGAAAATATCGAACAGCGCATGATGTTTGCGGATGACGTAGCACACAAAAATAAGATGCTGAGCCATCTATTGACGGACACTGAAGTCAATCAAGCGATTGTATTTACCGCCACTAAACGTGACGCTGACGGCCTCGCTGACCAACTGTCCGCGCAAGGTCACTCGGTCTCTGCCTTGCATGGCGATATGAGCCAACGTGAACGTAACCGCACCTTGTTGAACATGCGCAACGGCAATGTGCGCATCTTGGTTGCGACAGATGTAGCAGCACGCGGTTTAGATGTACGTGGTGTTTCTCACGTCATCAACTTTGACTTACCTAAATTTGCCGAAGATTACGTACACCGTATTGGTCGTACGGGGCGTGGTGGTTCATCTGGGATTGCGATTTCCTTCGTATCTAACCGTGACGCGCAAATGCTGAAACGCATCGAACGTTACACCGAGCAGACCGTCAAGATGCACACCATCGAAGGCCTAGAACCCAAATACAAACTGCGCACTAATGGTGGCTCTTCGTCAGATCGTCCCCGTAGTGGCAATGGCGGTTCTCGCACAGGCGGCTTCGGTGGTAATCGCGGCAACACAGGCGGTGGCTATGCGGGTAATCGCGCACCTGAGGGCGGCTTTGGTGGCAATCGTAGCAGTGCCTTCAATGGCAACGGCAACAATGGCGGTGCAGGCTTCCATCACGCCGCACCCGATAGCCGTCATAGTCACGTAGGCCGCAAAGAAGGTCACGGTCAGTGGCATGGTCAGGGCAACACAGGAGCTGGTAATAGCCAAGGTTTTGGCGGACAAGCCCGTAGCACAGGCTTTGCAGGTCAAGCACAACCCCGCAGCGCAGAACGTAGCTTTGGCAACACTGGCAACCGTGCGGGTAACAACGCCCCTCGTCGCTCAGGTGATCGCCCTGCTTTCACTGGCAACAAACCCAGCGGCAACAATGGCAACAAGTGGTAAAC
>JAVHPV010000069.1:0-3803 GCA_036170775.1 Gallionella sp.
TTCTATGAACGCCACCACACCCACGAACAACAAAACTATATGCGTGGACACTCTGAAAGTTTCCGCCAGCAATATGTTGGCGATATCGTAACGTGCGCAAACGGCATGGCCGAGATTGAGGTGAAAAACAAATTCTCGGTAGGCGATAAGCTGGAAATTATTCACCCAGCAGGCAACCACATCGTTGAGTTAAGGGAGATGCGGGGGCTGACAGGCGAACCCATCAATATCGCGCTCGGCAGCGGTCACCGAGTAAGGATTCCCCTACAAGGGAACTTGGCGAAGGGCATGGTGGCAAGATTCTTGTAACAGCGACCTACCTCGAACGAGGTATATCCATAAAAGCGATGCGCAGGCCGATAGGGGCGCATCGCCATACATCATTAGGTGATTTTTAAGTTTTGCATCCCACCTAGCATGTTGCGATCCACGATTTTGCTACTTTCCAACTTGATGCGTAAACGCAAATCATTTACAGAATCAGCATTCTTTAGCGCGTCTTCATAGGTAATCATATCGGCTTCAAACAAATCATATAAGGCCTGGTCGAAAGTCTGCATCCCCAGCTCACGCGACTTGGACATAACATCCTTGATTTGATGCACCTCGCCCTTAAAAATCAGGTCGGAAATCAAAGGCGAGTTGAGTAAAATTTCAATCGCTGCCACCCGCCCTGCACTGTCTTTTTTGGGAATCAGACGCTGCGAAATAAAAGCTTTAATATTGAGCGACAAATCCATCAACAATTGCTCGCGGCGTTCTTCAGGGAAGAAATTTATGATGCGGTCTAACGCTTGATTGGCACTGTTGGCGTGCAGGGTTGCCATACACAAGTGACCCGTTTCCGCAAAAGCAACGGCATACTCCATGGTTTCTCGGTCACGTATTTCACCAATCAGAATCACATCAGGTGCTTGGCGCAAAGTGTTCTTCAGCGCGGCACTCCAAGAATCTGTATCTACCCCCACTTCACGATGCGTAATGATGCACTGGTTATGTTGATGTACAAATTCAACAGGGTCTTCAATGGTAATGATGTGCCCATAGCTGTTTTGGTTGCGATGCCCCAGCATGGCCGCCAAGGTGGTCGACTTACCTGATCCTGTGGCTCCAACCAAAATAACCAAACCACGCTTGGTCATCACGATGTCTTTTAATACGGGCGGCATTTCCAGTTCATCCAAATCTGGAATCTTGGTGGTAATTGTGCGTAACACCATTCCCACACGCTGTTGCTGCATAAAAATATTGACGCGAAAACGACCGATGCCGGGCGGGCTAATTGCAAAGTTACACTCGTGCGTTGTCTCGAATTCCGCTGCCTGACGGTCGTTCATAATACTGCGCGCCAGCTCTTGGGTATGTTGCGCAGTCAGCACCTGACTGGACACGGGGGTCATCTTGCCATCAACTTTGAACGCAGGCGGAAAGTTTGCAGTGACAAACAAATCTGAGGCTTTTTTGCTCAGCATGCCACGCAGCAAATTGTGGATTAGCTCAGTAGCCTGGTCTCTTTCCATGGTGAACTCCTAACTACATTTTCATTATTATTGAAGGGATTTAGCCTAGAAACATATCTTTGTTCACGGCTTTACTGCGCGCTTCTACGTTGGAAATTTGCTGACTCTTCACCAGTGTGCTCAAGCACTGATCCAATGTCTGCATCCCCAAGTTTTGCCCTGTTTGAATGGCCGAGTACATTTGCGGCACTTTGGCCTCGCGGATCAAATTGCGAATGGCGGGGGTACAAATCATGATTTCATGTGCTGCCACACGCCCTGTGCCATCTTTGGTCTTGAGCAAGGCTTGCGAAATTACCGCACGTAATGATTCCGACAACATCGCACGCACCATTTCTTTTTCGTCGGCGGGGAATACGTCGATGATACGGTCGATGGTCTTGGCTGCAGAGCTGGTGTGCAAAGTACCAAACACCAAATGTCCTGTTTCGGCTGCCGTCATGGCCAAGCGAATAGTTTCCAGATCACGCATTTCACCCACCAGAATCACATCGGGGTCTTCACGCAACGCGGAACGCAATGCGTTATTGAAGGATAGTGTGTGCGATCCGACTTCGCGTTGATTGATCAAGCATTTTTTCGATTCATGCACGAACTCAATCGGGTCTTCAACCGTCAAGATGTGTCCCAATTCTTTTTCATTGATGTAATTGACCATCGCAGCCAAAGTGGTAGATTTCCCTGAACCCGTGGGGCCCGTCACCAACACCAAACCACGCGGGGTGTCAGAAATATCGGTGAAAATCTTTGGTGCTTTAAGCTCTTCCAAGGTTAGCACTTTGGAAGGAATAGTACGCATGACAGCCGCCGCACCACGTTGCTGCACAAAGGCATTAACACGAAAACGCGCTAAATTTGGAATCTCAAAAGAGAAATCGACCTCTTTGTTCTCTTCGTAAAACTTGCGCTGCCCATCGTTCATGATGTCATACACCATGGCGTGGACTTCTTTGTGTTCCAGCGCAGGTAGGTTGATGCGGCGCATATCGCCATGCACCCGTATCATCGGTGGCAACCCTGCTGAAAGATGTAAATCGGAGGCTTTGTTCTTGACACCAAAGGCGAGCAACTCGGTGATATCCATTATAATCTTCCCTGTTTTATCGAGGTATTTAATGCCTTGTAACAGGCGTAATAGAAAGGATGCAATAACACGTGGGATTATGGCAACAATCGCTTCCAACTTGCAAGCTATACACACGGCTATTGCTGATGCGGCACTACGCATCGACCGTAGCCAAAACGAGGTTACTCTGTTAGCAGTCAGCAAAACTTTTTCTAGTGACGCAATTAGACAAGCGTTTCAGGCGGGGCAGCATTGTTTCGCTGAAAATTATGTGCAAGAAGCCTTAGTTAAAATGGCCGAGTTGCGTGATTTTACGATCGAATGGCATTTCATCGGCCCGATACAAAGCAACAAAACACGTGCTATTGCAGAAAGTTTTGCGTGGGTGCATAGCGTAGATAGGCTCAAAATAGCCGAGCGATTATCGGTGCAACGCCCCCCCCATATGCCACCGCTACAAATTTGTTTACAAGTCAATATCAGCAATGAGGCCAGCAAAAGTGGCGTATCTCCCGCACAGCTTGCCACGTTGGCGGATGAAGTAAGCAAACTACCCAATCTAACTTTGCGTGGTTTGATGACCGTTCCAGCCGCCACAGAAAACGAATCTGCGCAACGCGCTGCGTTCGCGCAACTGCACGAATTGTATGAACAACTCAAGCAACAAGGCTTACCTCTCGATACCTTATCTATGGGTATGTCGCATGATTTCACTGCTGCGATAGCAGAGGGCGCAACGATGTTACGTATTGGCACAGCCATTTTTGGCGCACGAATTTATCAGGAGGAAACACCATGAATATTTGCTTCATCGGCGGCGGGAATATGGCCACCGCACTCATCAGCGGCTTACTACAACGGGGCTATAGTCCTTCCAAAATTCACGTGGTGGAAATCAATCAACAAGCCTGCATACAACTCCACGAAAAATTCAGCATACGCGCCAGTACCGAGCTTGAAATTCCGATACAACATGCGGATGTGTTGATTCTGGCGGTAAAGCCCCAACAGCTGCGCGAAGTCTCTCTTAACATCGCCCCCCTACTTAAAGATCAATTGGTCATTTCGATTGCTGCGGGCATACGGGCTTCCGATATTGCGCGCTGGCTGGGCACGCACAATGTCGTACGCTGTATGCCTAACACCCCAGCCTTGATACGGGCAGGCATCACAGGACTGTATGCCTTACCAGAAGTCGCTAGCGCACAACATAAAGT
>JAVHPV010000070.1:0-3758 GCA_036170775.1 Gallionella sp.
CCGTATTGCGTCAGCGCATCGAACATTTGCGGAAACAAGGTGATGACATCAAAAATCACTTTAAGTAATCCGCCGACCAATCCACCCGAATAACTTTGCCAGCCACATCCACTTGCTTAATCGCACTTGCCACAAACGGAATTAGCAGCTCACCGCTACCGCCCTGCACACATAACACTTCGTTCGCGCCTGTTTCCAGCAAATTAGTGACCAAACCTAGGTTGTCACCCGCATCGTTGACGACGGACAGACCGATCAAGTCAGACCAGTAGTATTCGCCTTCAGCTTGCTTGGGCAAATCACTGCGTCGTACGGCGATTAGCCAACCTTTTAGCTTTTCAGCCGCAGTACGATCGGGGCAATCTCCCAACAACGCCGCGACAGTTTTATTGTGTGCTTCGCACTGCAAAACCTTAACTTCGCGCCACGAGCCTGACTCTTGCCCTAACCACCACCGCTGATAATCCAACAGACTGTCGAGATATTCGGTGTAAGGCTGAATTTTTACCCAGCCACGAATACCATGTGCCGCCGCAACACGCCCCATGATGACCATGGGTTCAACCTCATTGGAAGCAGTTTTTTGCACGCGAAAAAACTTTAGGCAGCAACCGCTCCAGCACGCTTCACCAGCTTAGCGACGGCATCGCTCAACTGCGCACCCTTGCTTTGCCAATGCACAACACGTGCCAAATCCAAGCGCAAGGCTTCTTGTTTTTCAGTGGCGATCGAGTTGTAAAAACCGACGCGCTCGATAAAACGACCATCACGGCGATTGCGTGAATCCGCAACCACGACATTGTAGAAAGGACGATTCTTAGAACCGCCACGGGAAAGACGAATGATTACCATATAAAACCTATTTAGTTAATTGGCCCAGCGAAAGGGCGCGAATTTTACGACAAATGAAGCACTTCATGCAACCCCAATAAAATCAAAGGGTTTTAGCGGTGCAACAAGACTTCCATGACAAACTTGCTGCCCAGATAGGCCAGCAACAAAAAGGCAAAGCCACCCAACGTCCAACGCACCGCAATGCGACCACGCCAACCGTGGAAACGATGCCCCCACAACAACACAGCAAATACCAACCACGACAGAAATCCAAACAACACTTTATGGTTGAACTGCCAAGCCTTGCCGAATATTTCTTCAGAAAAAAACACCCCAGAGGCCAAAGTCAAGGTTAGCAATAAAAAACCGATACCAATAATCCGAAACAGCAAAACCTCCATAGTGAGCAAGGGCGGCAAGCTGCGCAACACGCGCGGCAGCGTCGGATGGTGCAGACGTTTTTCGACTTGCGAAATCAACACCGCATGAAGCATGGCAATGGTAAACAAGCTGTATGCCAACATCGCCGCCGCAATGTGCGCTTTGAATGCCCATAGCTCGGTATTGCTTACCAGATGATTAGAGGCAAACAATTCGGGCAACAGCAAGGTGACTGCCGCAAGGGGCAACACCAAAGTCTGCAAGCCACCGATGGGATAAAAAAAACGCACGAACCAATACACCAGCAGGGTCAACCAGACGATCAGGGATAAGGCGTTCAGCACACCGAGATCCAGACCCCATTCGGAAAAAACCTGATGCCCTAACAAATAGCCATGCCCTAACAACGGCACAAGCACCAAATGCCCCACCACGCCACGACTGACCAAATCACCTTCTCCGCGATTTTGCGCACGCCAAAAATAAACCGCTAAAGCGGCATAGGCAAATGAGACCAACAAAGCAATCAGAAGACTAGGCATTTTTAATCAGGATGTTTTAGACTTCGCGAATTCTACACTAACTCTTACGCATTCCTCACTCAGGGACCTCACTCATGTTGGATAATCTGACCCAACGCCTCTCTGGCGTAATCAAAAATTTGCGCGGCCAAGCGCGCCTCACCGAAAACAATATCCAAGATGCCTTGCGCGAAGTACGCATGGCATTGCTGGAAGCGGATGTCGCACTCCCCGTTGTTAAGGATTTCATTGCCCAAGTCAAACAAGCCGCACTCGGCGAAGAAGTCATCGGCAACCTCAATCCTGGGCAAGCACTCATCGGCGTAGTACACCGCGAGCTCACCAAGTTAATGGGGGAGCACAACGACGCACTCAACCTTGCCACCACCCCGCCCGCCGTCATTTTGATGGCAGGCTTACAAGGGGCAGGCAAAACCACGACCAGCGGCAAGCTCGCCAAATTATTACGTGATCAGCACAAGAAAAAAGTTTTGCTGGTCAGTTGCGACGTGTATCGCCCTGCGGCTATCGAGCAATTGCGCACTTTAGCCAAGCAACTTGAAATTGATTTTTTCGAGTCCGACATCAGCCAAAAACCGCAGGCCATCGCCTTGTCCGCGCTTGATTTTGCGCGTCGCCACTATCACGATGTGTTGATTGTCGATACAGCGGGTCGTTTAGCGATCGACGCAGCGATGATGGCAGAAATCCAGCAACTACATGCCTCGGTCAAACCGATTGAAACGCTGTTTGTCGTGGATGCCATGACGGGACAAGATGCCGTTAACACCGCCAAAGCCTTTGGTGCAGCCTTACCACTCACGGGCATCATACTCACCAAACTGGATGGTGATGCGCGCGGCGGTGCGGCACTCTCAGTACGCCAAATCACAGGCAAACCGATTAAATTTGTTGGGGTGAGCGAAAAGCCTAATGGCCTCGAAGCCTTCCACCCCGAGCGCATGGCATCCCGCGTGTTGGGCATGGGGGATGTACTCTCGCTGATTGAAGATGCGCAACGCCAAGTCGATCATGGTGAAGCTGAAAAACTTGCCAAGAAAATGCAAACAGGCAAAGGCTTCGACCTCAATGACTTCAAAATGCAAATGGTACAAATGCGCAAAATGGGTGGCATGTCGGCTCTGATGGACAAACTTCCTGCGCAACTCAGCCAAGCCGCTGCGGGGGCGAATGTGGATGACAAAGCCATTTATCGTTTGGAGGGCATCATCAACTCCATGACTCCTTTAGAGCGCAGTAAACCCGAACTCATCAAAGCCTCACGCAAACGCCGTATTGCGATGGGCTCGGGCGTGCAAGTGATGCACGTCAACCAACTGCTGAACCAATTTGAACAAACACAGAAGATGATGAAAATGTTCAGCAAAGGCGGCGGCATGGCCAAGATGATGCGCAGCATGGCAGGTAAACTGCCTGGTATGCGTTAACAATTGACAACAACCTGAGCGAGATGACCATTATGACGATTAAAGCAATTATTTTTGACGTGGACGGCACACTCGCCGATACCGAAGACGGTCACCGTAAATCTTTCAACCAAGCCTTCGCCGAATGCGGACTTGCTTGGAATTGGGATGTTGCGATGTACGACAAGCTACTCAAGGTTACGGGGGGCAAGGAGCGCATCAAATATTTTGTCAGCGATTTTTTAAGCAACTTTGAAAAACCCGCCGACTACGAAGGCTTTGTTAAAAATCTACACGCGATCAAAACCCAGCACTACACCGCCATGCTAGGCGAAGGCCACATACCATTGCGCCCTGGCATAAAACAATTGATACAACAGGCTCATACGGCAGGAATCACACTGGCCATCGCTACCACCACCACGCCTGCCAATGTTGCAGCTTTACTGGAAGTCGGGCTAGGCAAAGACTGGGCAACCTATTTCGCGGCAAATGGTTGCGGCGACATCGTGCCGCATAAAAAACCTGCGCCCGATATTTACCTCTGGGTACTAGATAAATTAGGCTTATCTGCAACCGAGTGCATCGCCCTAGA
>JAVHPV010000071.1:0-3753 GCA_036170775.1 Gallionella sp.
TGGTAATAAGAAATGAATTGCAGAGCATCTGCAACGCTTTGAATAAAGTCCTGCTGCCGAATAATAGTCATGATGAAATCACTCCAGCGTTAGCGCATCAGAAAAGAAATCTATCTCGTTGGATGATAGCATCCATACCCTCCCTAGGCGGGTAAATAAGGCAGAATCGCAGCAGCAGCTTTTTGCGCAGTATTTTGGCGTAAGGTTTGATGCAGGGCGGAAAAAGTCTGCTCAAGTCGTGCCACAGCATCTTTATCGTTGACCAAATTCAGCAGTGCTTGCGTAAGATTCGCGGGAGTTGCCTCTTCTTGAATCAACTCGGGCACCACAAAACGCTCACACAAAATATTTGGCAGGCCAAAATACGGCTGATAGCGTTTACGCTTAATCATCCACCAAGACAAGGCTGGCATTTTGTAAGTGATGACCATCGGACGTTTAAGTAAAGCGCATTCCAACGTGGCCGTGCCCGACGCGACCAGCACCCCATCGGCAACAATCATGGCATCTTGCGCATGACCAAACAGCAAGGTAATCGGCAGTTGCTGCGCATCACTGTCATAGAGTGCTTGCTCAAAGATAGCACGCGTTTCACGACTCACCAGTGGCACCAAAAAACGCGCATCTGGAATCTGCTGAAGCATCAATTTCGCCGTTTCAATGTAAGTGCGCGCCAAATGCTGGACTTCGCTTTGCCGACTGCCAGGCAAAAAGGCAAAAACTTTAGCGTGCAAAGGAATGCGCATGGTTTCGCGCATCTCAGCCCTGTTGGGTTCATCGGGCAGTATGTCCGCTAACGGATGCCCAACGTAGCTCACCGACACGCCAGCTTGCTCATACAGCTTGGGCTCGTGGGGAAACACTGCCAGCATATGAGTCACGGCACGCTTGATTTTAGCCATGCGTTTGGCACGCCACGCCCAAATTGACGGACTAACGTAATGAATGGTGGGAATACCATGTTGCTTGAGCACGAGTTCCAAATCAAGATTGAAGTCAGGCGCATCGACTGCGATGAATAAATCGGGTTTATTTTCCAACAGATAACTGCGTAACTTGCTTCGGATAGCGACAATTTCGCGGTAATGCTTAAGCACTTCAACATAGCCGCGTACTGCCAATTTTTCCATCGGGAACAAGATACTCATGCCAACCGATTGCATCTTAGGGCCACCAATACCCACGAACTCAATATCCGCACGCACGGTTTTAAGTGCAAGCATCAAATGACTCGCTAGCGTGTCGCCCGATGCTTCGCCAGCGACAATGCCGATCACAATTTTTTTTTGCTGCATGATGAACCTTTGAACGAACGAATCAGCGCACGATGCCGCGCTGAGAAGAAGCTAGAAAATCAGCAAGGATTTGCAACTCTGGATGCTCTGTAAGCTGTGCGTGTATGTCCGCTTTAGCCTCAGCAAAACTCAGCCCTGATTTATACAGTGTTTTATAGGCGCGCTTAATCGCCATAATTGCAGAATTTGAAAAACCTCTGCGTTTCAACCCTTCTGAGTTGATGCCATGCGGTGCGCACGGATTCCCTGATGCCAGCACGTAAGGCGGCACATCCTGAAACAGGATAGTCCCCATCCCCGTAATGATGTGCGCACCAATCTTGACAAATTGATGCACTACGGTAAACCCGCCCAAAATTGCGTAATCACCCACTTCCACATGCCCCGCTAACTGGGCATTGTTGGCGAAGATGGTGTTATTCCCCACTTGGCAATCGTGCGCCAAATGCACATAGGCCATCATCCAATTGTTATCCCCCAGCCGCGTCACCCCCACGTCTTGCGCCGTACCCAGGTTGAAAGTGCAAAATTCACGAATCGTATTGTTGTCACCAATCTCTAAACGTGTCGGCTCACCCGCATATTTTTTGTCTTGTGGGATTTCACCCAGAGAACTGAATGGAAAAATACGGTTATTTTTGCCTATACGGGTGTGACCATTGATAACCACATGAGGGCCAATAGTCGTACCAGAATCAATCTCGACATGCTCACCAATAATAGAATACGCACCGACAGCAACATCAGCGGCTAATTTTGCATTGGGATGAACGATAGCTGTGGGATGAATCATATAACCCTTTAGACTTGTTCGCTCACGCCACGGTTTTAACGGTACACATCAGTTCAGCCTCAGCAGCAAGCTGCCCATCGACTTCAGCAGTTCCTTTGAATTTGTACACGCCACGCATGTTGCGCACCAATTCAACCCGAAAAATCAGTTGATCGCCTGGCGAAACAGGGCGTTTGAAACGTGCCCCATCAATACCTGCGAAGTAATACACCGATTTTTCATCGGGCTTGGACTCCATCGACTTAAATGACAGCAAG
Organism: Gallionella sp.; assembly: GCA_036170775.1. Taxonomy (GTDB): domain Bacteria; phylum Pseudomonadota; class Gammaproteobacteria; order Burkholderiales; family Gallionellaceae; genus Gallionella. Next base: position 2,346 of record JAVHPV010000071.1, read on the forward strand.
GCAGCCACCTGTGCCATCGCCTCAATAATCAACACCCCAGGCATCACGGGGTGATGGGGGTAATGTCCAGGGAAAAATGGCTCATTGATTGTGACATTTTTCAGTGCAACGATATTTTTGCCGGGTTCTAATTCCAGCACACGATCGACCAGCAAAAATGGAAATCGGTGGGGTAGATTTTCTAGAATTGCGTGGATGTCCATTTGTATACTCATCAGTCTTTCCTTTTCAAAAGTTCGAGTTGTTGTTCTAAGTTTTTAACACGCTTTACTAATTCATCCAGATGGCGCAAATGCACTGCATTCTTGCGCCACTCATCATTCTTCGCTAAGGGATAAATCGCTGCATAACTGCCCGCTTCGCGTATCGATTTACCCACCAAGGTATGCGCGGCAACTTCAACGTGGTCAGCCAATCGCAAATGTCCGAGAATGCGAGCCCCCCCCCCAATTAAACAGTAGCGACCTATCACTGCACTCCCTGCAATGCCTGCACAGCCCGCAATCGCAGTATGCGCACCAATGCGCACGTTATGCGCCACCTGAATTTGGTTATCCAGTTTCACGCCATCCTCAATCACGGTGTCATTCAATGCACCGCGATCAATCGTGGTGTTTGCGCCAATTTCAACATCATTACCAATCACAACACGGCCAATCTGCGGAATTTTGAGCCAGCGTCCCGCCTCCATGGCAATGCCAAAACCATCTGAACCGATGACCGCGCCTGCGTGAACAATCAAATCATCCCCCATCACACAGTCGTGATACACCACCACTCGCGGATAAAGACGCGCACGCCGACCAATCACCACATGATCGCCGATGCTACATCCCTCACCTATCACACTATGCGCGCCTATCACCACGCCCGCCCCGACCACGACAGTTGCAGCGATGCTGGCGGTTGCATCAATCTGCGCATCGGGTGCAATCACGGCGGAAGGATGAATGCCGGGCACAGGTACAGGCAAGGGATTGAGCAAATTGGAAACCTTAGCAAAATAGGCGTAGGGGTTATCAGAAATGATACGGGGTAAAGTGGTCGCATCAGCATCAGCCTCACTTAAAATCACCGCACCCGCTTGGGTGGAGGTTAACTGGGATTGATATTTGCGATTAGTGAGAAAACTAATGTGCTGAGCTTGCGCATGTTCCAAGCTGGCGATCTGGGATATTTTGGTTTGACCATCCCCGACTAAGCGACCACCAAGGTGTTGCACGATCTCCGCCAAACTGATAGCGACACTCATGGTTGAATTCCTTGCTACGGACACTTGGTTTTTATTTATCAGCGGCCAAGTGTTTGATAACTTTATCGGTAATATCAATCTTTGGATTACGGTAGACCGCTTCTTGCAGAATCAAATCATACTTTTCTTGTTCTGCAATGGTTTGAATCGCTTTAT
>JAVHPV010000072.1:0-3738 GCA_036170775.1 Gallionella sp.
TCGAGCAATTTTTGCATTTTGATCGCATCGTCGCCCGTGAACAGCACTTCGCTGGACGGTTTCATAATCACTTCGGCAAACTCGGGTTTGTAACCAGCGGCTTCCAAGGCTTGCTTGACGTTGACAAAATCATTGGGAGCCGTGATGACTTCGATGCTGCCGTCTTCATCGTCGCTGCTGATGTCCTCTGCACCCGCATCTAAGGCGACCTCCATCAAACCGTTTTCATCTGTGCCTGGCGCGAAAATCATTTGCCCGCAGTGTTTGAACATGAACACCACCGAGCCATCCGTGCCGAGGTTGCCGCCGTGTTTGCTAAACGCATGGCGCACATCGCCCACAGTACGCGTTTTGTTGTCGGTCATGCAGTCCACCATCACCGCTGCGCCATTGATACCGTAACCTTCGTAGCGCAATTCCATGTAATCCACCCCGTCTAGCTCGCCCGCACCGCGTTTAATGGCGCGCTCGACGTTATCTTTCGGCATATTATTGGAATACGCTTTGTCCATTGCCAAGCGCAAGCGCGGATTGCCCGTCGGATCACTGCCGCCCATGCGCGCAGCCACGGTGATTTCCTTGATGAGACGGGTGAAGACTTTACCGCGCTTGGCATCTTGTTTGCCCTTGCGGTGCTGGATGTTTGCCCACTTGCTGTGACCTGCCATGATTGCCTCCGAAAAATCGTGGCGCGATGTTATCATTTCTGCCCTTTTAACCCAACCTTAGCCTTGTCGGAGTGAATAATGAGTGAACCTATCCTGATTGCCAAAAACGCTACCCTAGACATTCACCTGTTGCCGCAGATGGCGAATCGCCACGGACTGATTACAGGGGCAACGGGTACGGGCAAAACAGTCACCTTGCAAACGCTGGCAGAAGCGTTTAGCCGTCTGGGCGTGCCCGTGTTTTTGTCGGACATCAAAGGTGACTTGTCTGGATTGAGCAAAGCGGGGGGCGGTAATGCCAAAGTGGCTGCACGGGTTGAGCAACTCAAATTGGAGGGTTATGCCAACCGTGCTTTCCCAGTGACATTCTGGGATGTGTTCGGTAAAGCGGGGCATCCGTTGCGTGCGACGGTATCCGATATGGGGCCATTGCTGATTGGGCGCATGTTGAATCTCAACGATGTGCAACAAGGCGTGTTGGCACTGGTGTTCAAAATTGCCGATGACAATGGCTTGCTGCTGCTTGACCTGAAAGACTTGCGCGCGATGGTGCAAAGCGTCGGTGACAATGCCGCTGACTTCACCACGGAATACGGCAACATTTCCACTGCTAGCATCGGCGCGATTCAGCGCGGCTTGTTGCAGATCGAAACGCAAGGTGGTGATAGCTTGTTCGGTGAGCCGATGCTGAACATCGAAGACCTGATGCAAACTGATAACAACGGCTTCGGCATGATTAACATTCTTGCGGCTGACCAGTTGATGACCTCGCCTAAAGTCTATTCCACCATGCTGCTCTGGCTGCTTTCCGAGTTATTTGAAAATCTGCCCGAAGCGGGGGATTTGGTGAAGCCTAAGTTAGTATTTTTCTTTGACGAAGCGCACTTGCTGTTCAACGATGCGCCCGCCGCGCTGGTGGAAAAAATCGAGCAGGTGGTGCGGCTGATTCGTTCCAAAGGCGTGGGCGTGTATTTCGTGACGCAAAACCCTGCCGACGTTCCCGACAAAGTGTTGGGGCAACTGGGCAACCGTGTGCAACATGCTTTGCGTGCCTTTAGTCCACGCGATCAAAAAGCGGTGAAGGCGGCTGCCGAAACCATGCGTGATAATCCTGAGTTGGATGAAGAAGCGACCATTACCGAGCTCGGCGTGGGGGAAGCATTGGTGTCTTGCCTTGATGAAAAAGGTCGTCCTGGCATTGTCGAGCGTGCCTTGATTGTGCCGCCTCAAGCCCAGATTGGCCCCATTACAGAAAGCGAACGCGCTGTCATTATTCAAGGCTCATTGCTGGCAGGGCATTACGAAAAAGCCGTGGATCGAGAGTCCGCTTATGAAATTCTCAAAGGTCGTACCGTTGAGAAGCAAGCTGCCCCAAATGCGATTACCGCGAACAATCAAACGCCTCCTGCGGCAGCCGCGCAACCTGCCAGTGAAGGTGGTGGCGTATTGGGTAGCCTAGGCGGCATGTTGGGCGGGGTGTTCGGTGGCAGTAGCAACGCGACACCTACTCGTGCCAGCAATCGTCAAGGCATGGGCGAAGCCCTCGCCAAGAGTGCTATGCGTTCCATCGGCTCGGCAGTCGGACGCGAAATTATTCGTGGTGTGCTGGGCTCAATTTTCAAACGTTGAAAGTCTCCAATTACGTCTCCGTCTTAGGCTGTTTTAGGGCAGCGTAATGATCACCGCGTTGCTGTCCAAGTAAGCTCAAGAACCTCTGCCAACCAGCGGAGGTTCTTTTCATTAAGGGGAAAATATGTTCGATTCGGTATTGGAATTAGTCAAAGCGCAATTCAATAACCAGCTCTTCGTGGGCGGCTTTGTCTTGGGCATGATGGGCTTGCTGGCGGCTGGTTTGCGCAAAGTGCCAGGAATGCTGTGGAATTACCTCAATCGCGTCATTATCGTGACGGCGGTGATTGATAGCCGCAATGATTTATTCGGTGCGCTCATCACTTGGCTGAATGATTTGCCGTTCGGGCGCAGCAGCCGTTTTTTCACCGTGATTCAAGAAAATGCCGACCCCGAAGATGAGAGTAGCTCGAATGGTTTGCCACGCTTGTTGTATAGCCCCGCACCGGGCTTTCACGTGTTTTGGTTTCAGGGGCGGCTGATGTGGATAGAGCGCGAGGTGAGCATGAATCTGCAAGTGATTGATACCTTGCGCATTCATGTGTTGTTTGGTTCGCGGCGTTATTTGGAAGGCTTGTTGGATGATGTGTTGAAGCGCACCTATGCGCGCTTGGTTGACCATACCCTAATGTTTACCGTGGACAACTGGGCAGAAAACTGGCGCAAAGCGGATGCTCGTCCGCGTCGTGCCATAGATTCCGTGGTGTTGGATGGGCAAATACGGCAAAGCCTGCTGGAAGATGCGCGCGGATTTTTTGCCAAGCGCAGTTGGTATGCGCAGATGGGCATCCCGTGGCGCAGAGGCTATTTGCTGTATGGCCCGCCTGGTACGGGCAAGACCAGTATGGCGTTTGCTTTGGCGGGGGAGTTGCGGCTCAATTTATGCTGGCTGTCGTTGACCAATCCCAAACTCAATGACCAGACCATCGCCATGCTGTTGCAAAAAACGCCTGCACGTTCTTTGATCTTGATTGAAGATGTGGATGCTTTTTTTGCTGCCAGACAAAAACAGGACGAGCGCATTGCGGTAAGTTTTAGTGGTTTGCTCAATGCACTCGATGGCGTGGCCGCGCAAGAAGGGCGCATCGTATTCCTCACCACCAATCATCGTGAACAACTGGATGCTGCATTGATACGCCCTGGGCGCATCGACGTGGAATTTAAGCTTGATTTGGCTTCGCGCGAACAAATCGCCACCATGTTGCTACGCTTCCATGCAGATAAACAGGCCGAGATTGCTGCCTTCGTGAGTGAGCTTCCTGAACGCACCCTCAGCCCGGCACAAATACAACAAGCACTCCTAGCACACGTGGAATTTAATCCCGCAGTTGCGGCAATCAGAGCCTGTACTGCGGGATGAGGATCAAGATTTTTTGATGACCTGCAAACGTTCGCCAAACTCTTGGGCGAACGCACGCATGGCTTTAGCGGCATCTTTTTC
>JAVHPV010000073.1:0-3130 GCA_036170775.1 Gallionella sp.
TGCCAAACTTACGATGATAGATTTCATATGTTCTCTCCGTTTTATGATTAAAAAACTTAAAAAATGATGAAGGACGAACCTCCAAAAGTTGCTACTGAATCACTTTACTACGACTTACCAAGTTGGATAAACACGCGAAAACAAACTTCATATTTACCCATTGGTCTGACGAAAAAACAACCTCGTCATTTTTACTACACTTACCACAACAACTTCATTAAGTTAGGCTACAGAGCCAAGATAAACTTGACCAACTCCTTGATGTCCGCTTGCTTAGTGCCTGCGGGATCATTTGCTGGCATAGGCATAGAACCCCATACACCGCTACCGCCCTTAGAAACCTTAGTAATCAACTTAGCTTCAGCACCCGCATCGCCCTTGTATTTCTTGGCAACATCAGCCCAAGCTGGACCGACCACTTTTTTATCAATGGAGTGACAAGCGGTGCAATTGTTCTTTTTAGCCACAGCAGGCATATCCGTCGCCATTGCGCTACCTGCAACCATTAAACCTGCTGCCACTGCCATGCTTACGATGCTAGATTTCATATATTCTCCTCGTTTTTTGATCAACAAACTTAATGTGCTTTGAAGGCTTTCCTTCAACCGCGATTCTAAACAACTCAGCCTGCTTTGCAAAACAACTTTATGCAGTCAGTGTGCCATTAACGCGACTTCACCGATTTTGGTTGACCGTTATTTCAAAGACAAGACGAATTTAGCTAAAGTGCTGCGATCCGCCTCGCTGATTTGTGGATGTGCAGGCATTGCCATGCTCCCCCACACACCTTTGCCCCCCGTGGCGATTTTACTCACCAGATGCGTTTGTGCGGTGGCATCACCACGATATTTAAGCGCAACATCTTTCCAAGCGGGACCTACCACTTTCTTATCAATCGCATGACAAGCCAGACAGTTATATTTTTTTGCCAAGGCCAGCGCATCCGTTTCAGAAACAGCGACCGCCTTAACTTCAGGTTTTGCTGCGACCACCACCGCTGGCGCAGCAACCGCTGCTGCCACGGGAGCGGCGTTGATAGACTCTTTAGCCACTTTAGGGATGGGCGTGGCTGAGGCAGCTTGCTGTTGATGCAGATGGCATGGCTTGCCATTTTTTTCAACGCACGGTTTTTTATGTTTTTTGACTTTTTTCTTGGTCACTTTCTTGGTCACTACTTTAGCCGTATCGGTGCTGGGGGCAACATCCGCTGCAATTGCCTGTCCACCATATAAAGCAACTAGCAACGATAAAGCTATTAGGGTGCGTTTTTGCATGTCCATCTCCTTCAATAATTAAGCCGCTTCGGCAGTGTATTCGACGATTAAAGTATGTTTAGTTCCCGCCGCGACGGTCACCACGTTATCTACGGCATTCACTGTTTCAACACAAACCATTTCACGCCACCCCTCGGGTTGCCCCATGTCGCCCATCTTATTGGCTTTTTCCGTCCACGGTGTCCACACCACAGTCGATAAGCTGCCCGACTTGTTGATGCGAATACGGCGTTGCAACTTATCATCATGGATGACACATTCTGCCCCCGTGTTGATATAGACACGATCCACTTCACTGGAGAAAGTGATCGCGCCGTCTTGTTTGCGCAGCGTAGAACCGCCCACCTTGTCCCAATAGTCACCACCTTCCAGCCCCGTCACACGCACCGCGCCGATGTCGCCAATTTGCAGGTAAGTGTGCAAAGCCTCGCCGATGACAAAATCGGTCGCACTGGTATTTTCAGTGGTCATTTCCATACGCAGCTTCTCACCGACGATGACGGTCAAATCGACATTGCAATCATGTGACCACTGCACGCGAGTTTTGTCGCTCGGAACTAGACGCAAGGTTAAACGCGTCGCGCCATTAGGTTCAATCCCTGATTCGATGACTTGCCAAGGCACGGTACGGGCAAAGCCATGCCCAGGAAATGTCGCTTCGGTGGCGTGCGCACCGAACCACGGCCAGCACACGGGTGCGCCGCCGCGTATGGACTTGCCCGCCGCCATTTTGGCATCGCGCGACAGCCATACCACAGGCATCGCTTGGCTTTTAGGTTGCCATGTCATCAGATGCGCGCCTTGCAAACACAAGGCTGCGCTGCCTTGCGCGTTGTTGATGTCGGCAACGATTAAGCCGCTGGCATCCTCACGAAAATTCAGTTGCTCGGCGATACCGAATTGCGTATTCAATTGCTGTGCTGTTGCCATGTTTTTCCCCTTTTAGATTTGAAGTCGTTATACAGCGGATCGTTGCGTTTATTTTTCGATTTGCGTGACATCGCGCACCGCACCTTTATCGGCACTGGTGGTCATCGCGGCATAGGCACGCAGCGCGACTGAGACTTGACGATCACGATTCTCAGGCTGCCAAGCCTTGCGTCCACGTGCCTCCATCGCAGCGCGGCGTTGCGTCATTTCCTCCGCAGCAATTGCCAGATGAATCGTACGGTTGGGGATGTCGATTTCGATAGTGTCACCTTCTTGCACCAAGCCGATTGCGCCCCCTTGCGCTGCTTCGGGCGAGGCATGTCCAATACTCAGCCCAGACGTGCCACCAGAGAAACGCCCATCAGTCAGCAGGGCGCATCCCTTACCCAACCCCTTAGATTTCAAATAAGAGGTTGGGTATAACATTTCTTGCATCCCCGGCCCACCTTTAGGGCCTTCATAACGGATAACTACCACATCACCCGCCACGACTTGATCGGCCAATATCGCCGTCACAGCCTCGTCTTGGCTTTCAAATACGCGCGCACGTCCCGTAAATTTCAAAATACTTTCATCCACGCCCGCCGTTTTGACGATACAGCCATCCACGGCAATATTGCCGTACAACACGGCCAGCCCACCGTCTTTGGAATAAGCGTGGGGAATGTCACGAATGCAACCTTGGGCGCGATCTGTGTCCACGACGGGATACAGCATGGATTGAGAAAATGCGATAGTCGTCACGATACCGCCAGGCGCGGCGCGGAACAGCTTAATCGCGGCCTCATTGCCTTGCATAATGTCCCACTGTTGCAAGCCTTCTGCCATGCTCGGACTATGCACGGTGGGCGTGTCGCCGTGTAACAATCCCGCCCGATGCAATTCGGCCAAGATAGCGGGAATGCCACCGGCACGATGCACATCTT
>JAVHPV010000073.1:3230-18253 GCA_036170775.1 Gallionella sp.
TTACGCTCGGCGTGCGTTGCCACCAACGTCCCATTGCCTGGTAAAGACAGCCCCAAGGCTTCGGTCAGGCAGTTCATGGAATTGGCGGTGAACATGCCCGAACAAGAGCCGCATGTTGGACAAGCGGAACGCTCAATTGCCTCAACCTCTTCGTCGCTACATTGGCTGTCGGCAGCTGAGACCATCGCATCAACCAAATCCAAGCCCTTGGTTTTGCCGCCCCACGTAACCTTGCCCGCCTCCATCGGCCCACCAGAAACAAATACCACGGGAATATTTAGTCGCATGGCAGCCATTAACATGCCTGGCGTGATCTTGTCGCAATTGGAAATACACACCAGCGCGTCAGCACAATGCGCGTTCACCATGTATTCCACACTATCGGCGATCAGATCGCGTGAGGGGAGCGAATACAACATGCCGCTATGCCCCATCGCGATGCCGTCATCCACCGCAATCGTATTAAATTCTTTGGCCACACCGCCCGACTTTTCAATCTCGCGTGCCACCAGTTGCCCCATATCTTTGAGGTGCACATGCCCTGGCACAAATTGAGTGAATGAGTTGGCGATGGCAATAATGGGCTTGCCGAAATCACCTTCGGTCATGCCAGTCGCACGCCATAAAGAACGTGCGCCAGCCATGTTGCGGCCATGTGTGGAAGTGCGGGAACGATATTGGGGCATGATGTCTCTCGAAAAAAGTGGAAGCACGTATAATTAAGTGAATAATTCTAACTCAATCGTCACATGCTCGTTCATCCGCAATTCGATCCCATCGCTATTCACTTAGGTCCGCTCGCCGTGCATTGGTACGGTTTAATGTATTTACTGGGCTTTGCCTGTTTTATCTGGCTCGGTAAGCAGCGACTCGCGCTACTGCAACGCCCAGGCTGGGATGCCCAGTTTTTAGATGACTTGTTGTTCTTCGGCGTATTGGGCGTAATTCTCGGTGGTCGATTAGGCGAGGTGCTGTTCTACAACCCTAGCTATTACTTCTCCCACCCCTCGAAAATACTCGCGGTTTGGGAAGGCGGCATGTCGTTCCACGGAGGATTTTTAGGTGTTTTGGTCGCCATGTGGCTGTTTGCGTATAGTCGCAAAATTGTCTGGCTAGAGCTCATGGATTTCATCGCACCGCTAGTGCCGTTGGGCTTGGGGGCAGGGCGCATCGGCAACTTCATCAACGGTGAACTGTGGGGCAGACCGACCGATGTCGCTTGGGGCATGATTTTCCCCAAGGTGGACAATCTGCCACGCCACCCCTCGCAACTTTATGAAGTTGCACTGGAAGGCCTGGCTTTATTTGCCTTGCTGTGGCTATATTCCAGCAAGCCGCGCCCAGTTGGCGCAGTATCGGGTCTATTTTTGATGGGTTATGGCAGCTTCCGCTTTCTCGCCGAATTTACGCGCAATCCTGATGACGGCATATTTGGTTTGATGACGGCGGGTGTCAGCATGGGGCAATGGCTTAGTTTACCGATGATAATAATTGGCATCGCCATGATGTGGCATAGCACTCGTCGCGCCGCTTGACAGTCGGCATCCGCTCCACCACCATTCCCACTCTGACATTCATTCAGCAACCCCTTGGACGACCTTTCACTTAGCACACTGTTTATGATACTCGGCGCACTAATCGTGTGCAGCGCGTTCTTCTCTGGTTCAGAGACGGGCATGATGGCAATCAATCGCTATCGACTTAACAGCTTGGTACGCAAAGGGGTGCATAGTGCGAAGCTAACTAATCGCTTGCTCGGAAAAATCGACAAGTTATTAGGCTCTATTTTGCTCGGGAACACTTTGATTAACGTCACGGCCGCCGCCGTGACCAACATCATCATCCTACGTGTATTTGGCCAAGATGATTTGGCGATCTTACTCGGCACACTGGCCGTGACGTTCGCCTTGTTGGTGTTCAGCGAAATCATGCCAAAAATCATTGCCGCAAGTTATCCAGAGCGTATTGCGCTCCCTGCCAGCTATATTTTGACCCCGCTCATCACGCTATTTCATCCCATCGTCTCGATTGCGGGCGGACTGGTGAAAGGTTTTTTGTGGCTACTGCGGATTAAAATACAAACCGATCAGAGCAAATCAAAAATGACGTTGGAAGAACTGCGTGGCTTGGTGTTGGATGCCGAGCATTTTTTACCGCGTAAGCATCAAAAAATGCTGCTCAACTTGGTTGATTTGGAGCGTATCACCGTCAATGATGTAATGATTCCACGCAATCAGATTGAAGCCTTGGACATTGCCAGCGAACCGCATGAATTGCGCCAACAAATCATTACTTGTCATCACACGTTGCTGCCGGTATATGAAGGCGCGCCGAGCAACATTATCGGCATCTTGCATCTCAAGCGGGTACTCACGTTGCTGCAAGAAGATGAATTAAATGTCAACGAGTTGCGGGAGATTTTACATCCGCCGTATTTCATTCCCTCAGACACCCCTTTGCTCAGGCAATTGCAACAATTTCAAGAGCGTCACACACGATTAAGCTTAGTGGTGGATGAGTACGGGGAGCTGCTCGGCATGGTGACCTTAGAAAACATTTTGGAAGAAATCGTTGGTGAATTCACCACGCAATCCCCCGCTCAAACAGGAAAATTTTTACGCCAAGAAGATGGTAGTTTTTTACTGGAAGGCAGTAGTAGCCTCCGTGAACTCAACCGCAAACTTGGCTTACATCTGCCTTTGAGCGAGGCTAAAACTTTGAATGGTCTCATCCTCGAACATCTTGAAGACATCCCTGAGGCGGGTACGAGCCTTAAAATTGCCGACTACCCCATTGAGGTGATTCAAACCCATAATCGTATCGTTAAAGTAGCGCGGATTTTCCCTGCGCAAAAGAGCAAACCGAGTGCGGTAAATAATTCCCCCACTTGAAACACTCGCTCAAGTATAAGTCGTTGTGCATACGCAGCTTTACAAGATGCACAAAGCTCGGCATCATGCCCACTGAAAATTGACCTTGATCCAAGGGAGTCGTTATGGCTGTCGCACCAAAATCCGTTACAAATCAAAAACCCAAAGACTATTCCTATTTATGGGAAGGTAAAGACAAAACCGGAAAACTGGTTAAGGGCGAAATGCGCGCCGTGGGTGAAGCCAATGTCTCGGCAAGTTTGCGCCGTCAAGGCATCAATGTCATCAAAATCAAAAAACTGCGCGGCAGTACTCAAGCAGTCACCGAAAAAGACATCACGCTATTTACGCGTCAACTCGCCACCATGATGAAGGCGGGCGTACCGTTACTACAATGCTTCGATATTGTAGGCAAAGGTCACAACAACCCATCGGTAGCAAAACTATTGTTCGATATCAAAACAGATGTGGAAACGGGGAGTTCACTGCAACAAGCCTTTAGAAAGTATCCCTTGTACTTCGATGAACTCTTTTGCAACTTAATTGGGGCGGGCGAAGCTGCGGGTATTCTGGATAGCCTGTTAGACCGTTTAGCTACCTACAAAGAAAAAATTCAAGCCATCAAGGGCAAGATCAAATCGGCATTGTTCTATCCTATTTCTATTATCGTCGTGGCGTTCATTATCACGGCAGTGATTATGATTTTCGTGATCCCTGCTTTCAAAGAGTTGTTTTCTAGTTTTGGAGCTGATTTGCCTGCGCCCACGTTGTTCATCATGGCAATCTCTGACTTTTTTGTCAGTTACTGGTGGTTGATATTTGGCGGTATTGGTGGCGGCTTTTACACCTTTTTTTACTTCTGGAAACGCAGTAAAAAGATGCAAGGGGTAATGGACAGATTGTTGTTAAGACTCCCTATCTTTGGTGAAGTTATTCGCAAAGCCAGTATTGCCCGCTGGTCGCGCACACTAGCGACGATGTTTGCTGCGGGTGTGCCATTGGTTGAGGCATTCAATTCCGTAGCGGGGGCTGCGGGCAACGCTGTTTACTTTGATGCCACCAAGGCTATTCAGCGTGAAGTCACCACAGGTAACAGCTTGACTGTGGCGATGCAAAACACCGAGGTGTTTCCTAGCATGGTGCTGCAAATGGTTGCTATCGGTGAAGAGGCGGGCTCTTTGGATGCCATGCTCAGCAAAGTCGCCGACTTTTACGAGGCAGAAGTAGATGATGCGGTAGAGGCTATGTCCAGTTTGATGGAGCCTATCATCATGGTGGTGTTAGGCACACTGATCGGCGGCATGGTGGTCGCCATGTACTTACCTATTTTCAAAATGGGGCAAGTTGTTTAATCCATCGTTTTTGCGTGGGGGCAAGGCAATTACTTGCCCCCAACTCAGCCAACTTCTCACTCAATTTAAGCGGCATCCAACTTCATGAGCTTTCTCGAAATACTCCAGGCGAACCCCGCCGTGCTTGTTGGTGCGTGTCTGTTTCTCGGCTTGATGGTGGGCAGTTTTTTGAATGTGGTCATTCACCGCCTCCCCAAAATGTTGCAGGCAAGTTGGCATCAGCAGTGTGCTGAACTACGCGGTGAGGAAATACCTGCCTCAGCTCAATACAATCTCGTTGTGCCACGCTCGGCGTGTCCGCACTGCAATCATGCAATTACCGCACTCGAAAATATCCCCGTCATTAGCTACCTCTGGTTACGTGGCAAATGTAGTGGCTGCGGTGCGGCAATTTCACCACGTTATCCCTTGATAGAAATAGTCAGTGGTGTTTTATGTACCTATGCCGCACTCCACTTTGGCTATGGGCTGCTGTTAGTGGGGGCATTGTTGCTGATTTGGGCATTGCTGGCACTCACCGCCATCGACTTTGACACCCAATTGCTACCTGATGACATCACGCTGCCCTTGCTATGGTTGGGACTGATTTTCAATCTTTTCGGTACGTTCACTAATCTCCCCAGTGCCTTGCTCGGGGCGGTTTTCGGATACTTGGCGTTATGGAGTGTGTATTGGCTGTTCAAACTCACCACGGGCAAGGAAGGAATGGGCTATGGCGATTTCAAACTCCTCGCCGCGCTGGGTGCTTGGCTAGGATGGCAGATGTTGCCTCTCATCATTTTATTGTCATCCTTGGTCGGAGCTGTGATTGGTATCTTACTCATCATTACGCTTAAACATGGGCGCAACATCCCGATTCCCTTTGGCCCTTATCTCGCGGGCGGCGGTTTAATCGCCTTGTTCTGGGGTCCGCAACTGACGCAACAATATCTACAATTATTAAGCTCATGACATTCTGTGTCGGATTAACGGGGGGCATAGGCTGCGGCAAGAGTACCGTTGCTCCCCTGTTTGCCGAACAGGGGGTGACCGTCATTGATACTGACATAATTTCGCACCAATTAACCCAATCGAATGGGGCGGCGAACGGCGCAATTGTGCAGGCTTTTGGCGCGGATTATCTCAATGCCGACGGCGCGCTTAATCGCGCCAAAATGCGCGCCCATATTTTTGCCCAGCCACACGCCAAGGCACGCCTCGAAAGTATTCTGCACCCGCTAATACGCGCCCAAGTTGACGCAGAACTGGCGCGCGTGTATCCCGATCGCTATGCAATGCTGGTGATTCCTTTGCTGTTTAGTAGCCCCACTTTCCGAGCCAGAGTACAACGGGTATTGCTTGTGGATTGTGATGAAGAGAAACAGGTTCAACGTGTCATCACACGCAGTGGGCTGAACGAAACAGAGGTGCGTAACATTATTGCGCAACAAACCTCACGCACGGAAAGACTCCAACTAAGCGATGATGTGTTACCCAACAATGGTGAACTGGACGAACTTAAAGCGCATGTCGCTGTCCTGCACCAGCTTTATTTAAAGCTTGCCAAGCAAAACAGTCATTGACGATACGCAGATGTTCAATATATCTTTCGCTACGCGAGTTTTACAACAACCCCTCGGACATCAATGACGTGATCAGCTACGAATTCCCCCTCAATGAAAAGATTCGCACCTTATTGCGACTAGAGGATTTATTCGCACGCATGACGCATTTTACTGACCATGGACTCAGCATCGACCACCATGCGGCACTCACCACGCTATTCGAGATTCTAGAAGTCGCCAGTCGCGCCGACCTAAAATCCGAGTTGTTGCAAGAGCTGGAACGGCAAAAACGTGTCGTCACAACTTGGCATAACAATCCTGCAATTTCCGAACAGGCCTTGGATACATTCCTCTCCGAAATTGAACAAGCGGCCAATGATCTACTTGCCATGACAGGAAAAATTGGACAACACTTGCGTGAAAATGAGTGGCTGATGGGCATCAAACAACGTGCTTGTATGCCTGGAGGCACTTGTGAATTCGACCTACCTTCTTATCATTATTGGCAGGAACAAGATGCGGCCACGCGCCGCGCCGACTTGCTGGGTTGGCTAACACCGCTGTTACCTATCTGCTCTGGTATTGAAATTGTGATGCGATTGCTCCGCGACAGTGGCAAAATTTTGCATTTCACCGCGCACCAAGGGACTTTTCAGCAAATGCAGGGCGGGCGTGTGGCGCAAATGCTCAGTGTCAGTTTGAGTAGCGAGTTGGCTTGCATTCCCGAGGTTAGTGCCAACAAATACGCCATCAATATCCGCTTCATTGATGCCAACTATGCCGCCAAATCTACTTTATTTGAGCATGATGTTCCGTTTGAACTGACTTTCTGTAGCCTCGCTTCGTAATGTCCCAACCCGTCCCACTCGTCACCTGTCCACAATGCGGTACGCAACACCGCTGGGATACCCAAAACCGCTTTCGTCCTTTTTGTAGCGAACGCTGCAAACTCATTGATTTGGGGAAATGGGCAAACGAAGAATATCGCGTTGAACAACGCGAACAAGAGCTACCCGATACCGACTACCAAGCCTGACGCAACAAAGCGATGCCGTGCGCACCGTGTTGCCATGCCGTGTGCAAATCATCTAGCTGTAATCCGCCTAGGGCATACACAGGAATAGCTGAACTCGCTACAAGGGTGCGAAAAACTTCCCAACCCAGATGTGCCGCGCCAGGATGGGATTGTGTCGCTAACACTGGACTGAGCAGCGCGAAATCACAACCCAACAACTCCGCTCGCCGCAACTCTGCTGCGTTGTGACAGGATGCCCCACACCAATCAAGATTAGGTCGTTGCTGCAATTCAGCAAGCTGTTTCGCGCTCAACTGCACACCATCTGCGCCAAGTTCTTGTGCTAGCCTCACATCAGCGTTGATGAGCACTTTGGCACTGTGCGCATGTGCCATGGCGATCACTTGCTGCGCCAAACAACACAGTTCATCCTTGGCAAGATTTTTTTCACGCAACTGGATCAGCCGTAGCCCCGC
The DNA here is from genome assembly GCA_036170775.1 of Gallionella sp. Taxonomy (GTDB): domain Bacteria; phylum Pseudomonadota; class Gammaproteobacteria; order Burkholderiales; family Gallionellaceae; genus Gallionella. The sequence continues at coordinate 10,488 of JAVHPV010000073.1, forward strand.
ATTCAGCTTGTCTTGCAAACTCGCCAAAAAAGCCTCCGTACCCAATTCTGCAACATTGCTAATGGCGTATTGGTCGGGCAATTGCAAGGCTCGCAGAATGGGCGCATTCGCGGGCAGGATAGGAGTCACGGCAACCTGTGTTGGTAATTGCCAAGAAAATTGCTGTCCCTCATGTGGATACAACTCTCCCGACCACGCGGTAACACGAAAAAAATTCAGTCGCACTGTGGCATGGGGATAGGCAAAAACGCGCGTCAGCCACGGATAGGCGGTCTGCACCACGATACCCAATTCCTCACCTAATTCACGTACCAAGGCCGCGTGCGCGGTCTCGCACGCCTCGATTTTTCCGCCAGGAAATTCCCAATAGCCCGCCCAAATTTTATCGTTGGGGCGTTGCGCCAATAGGAAAGTGCCGTCCGATTTTTGCAGCACGGCGGCAGAAACTTCAACCACCTTAGGGTGTGCCATGCTGCCCGCACCAATCCTTGGCAAACTGACCTGCCACACGACCACTACGCGAGCCTCGCAGCAATGACCATTGCAAGGCTGCGTTACGTACCTCATCAGTCAGTCCCTGCGTCCAGCCATGATGCCGCAGCCAATGCGCAGCAACCGACAAATACTCATCTTGGGTAAAAGGATAAAAAGAAATCCACAGACCAAAACGTTCCGAAAGAGAAACTTTTTCTTCCACACTTTCGGCAGGATGCACTTCATCGCCGACATATTTTGTGGCGAGATTATCCTGCATGTAATCGGGCATGAGATGGCGACGATTAGAGGTGGCGTAGATCAGCAGATTATCAGAGAAGGCCACCAAATCACCATCCAGTGCCGCCTTCAGCGACTGGTAGCCAGGTTCGTCGGTATTAAAAGAAAGATCGTCGCAGTACAGAATGAAACGCTCCGCACGTCCCTGTACCAAGCTCACGATATGCGACAAGTCAATCAAGCCTTGCTTGTCGATTTGGATCACACGCAGGCCTTGCGTAGCGTATTCGTTCAACAGGGCTTTCACCAACGATGACTTACCTGTGCCACGCGCGCCTGAGAGCAACACATTGTTGGCTGTGCCGCCACGCACAAATTGCCAGGTATTCTGTTGAATACGTTGCTTTTGCGCCTCAACGCCAAGTAAATCCGTCAGGGCAATACGTTGGAAATTAGCCACAGGATGCAACACGCGCTGCGCATGATCCCAACGAAAGGCTGCTGCCGCTTGCCAATCAGGAGCTTGCAACTGTGCGCTAGGCAACAGAGTTTCTAAACGGGAAAGCAGACCTTCGGCGCGCGCGAGGAAGCGATCTAACTTATCCATGCAAAGTTTCCATCGTCGCGAGCATACGCATCAACTGCGATAACTGGCGTTAATTTTCACATAGTCATAAGAAAAATCGCATGTCCACAAGGTGGCATGCACCGCGCCGCGATTCAGCACGACACGTATGGTGATGTCGCTTTGCTGCATCACACGCTGCCCGTCGGCTTCCTGATAGCTGGCCGCACGTCCACCGTGTTCAGCAACCAGTACCTCATCAAGGTAAAGCTGGAGTGTTGACACATCCAGATCGCTTACCCCCGCATAGCCTATCGCGGCGAGGATGCGACCCAAGTTAGGATCAGAGGCAAAAAATGCGGTTTTGACCAGCGGTGAATGGGCGATGGCATAGCCGATTTTTTTACATTCAGCCTCGTCCTGACCGCCTTCGATTTTAATCGTGATGAATTTGGTCGCACCTTCACCATCGCGCACGATGGCTTGCGCTAACACGCTGGCAACTTCGCTAATCACCACCTGCATTTGCGCTTGATTTGTCGCATTCACCTGCGCACCGCTCTTGCCCGTGGCAATCAGCATCAGTGCATCGTTCGTGGAAGTGTCGCCATCTACGGTGATGCAATTAAACGATTGGTTCGCCGCATCCCTAACCATTTGCTGTAGGAGCGGAGCGGAGATTTGCGCATCGGTGGCAATGTAGCCCAGCATGGTTGCCATATTGGGATGAATCATGCCCGACCCTTTGGCGATGCCTGTGACCGTCACGGTTTTGCCATCAATCTGAACTTGTCGGGACACGGCCTTGGCAACAATATCCGTGGTCATAATGGCATGCGCTGCATCGAACCAATTATTTTCCACTGCGTTGGTCACCGCTTGCGGCAAACCCGCCACAATTTTAGCGACGGGCAAAGATTCCATAATCACGCCCGTAGAAAACGGCAGTATCTGTTCGGGCTGACAGTTCAACAAGGCCGCTAACGCGGCGCACGTCGCACGCGCATCTTGCAATCCCAGTTCGCCTGTCCCCGCATTCGCATTACCCGTATTGACCACCAGCGCGCGTATATTGCCGTGCGCCAAATGTTCACGCGCCACCGTGACAGGTGCGGCACAAAAACGGTTAGTGGTAAACACTCCTGCGACTTGTGAATCGGCACACAATTGCATTACCAGCAAGTCTTTACGCTCTGCGCGTTTAATTCCTGCTTCAGCAATACCCAAAGCAACGCCCGCAACGGGCAACAGTTGTGCCGCAACGGGCGTAGTCAAATTGACGGGCATAACAACACCTTCCTAATTAGTAACGACCACCTGTTTTGTAGATGTAATTCGCCAGTTCAGCTGACTCGGTATTCACGCGACGCACGATGCCATGCATGTTGCGGATAATTCCGCGCATCACGCGATAAACAATCATAGGATGAGAGTTAATCAGTGTTTCAAAGCGTACACGAGGCATACTCACCACCTTGGTTTTTCCTACCGCATACAAGGTGGCGCTGACATGGCTGGCTGCGCCGCCTGCAAAGGTAATCATGCCGGCCAGATCGCCTGGTTTGAGAATATGAATCGTAGACTCATTCCCGCCGCTTTCGATTTTTACATCAATATCACCCGATGCGAGAATGTAGAGATTGTCGGGTTGAGTATCGCCAGGCGTGACAATAATATCGCCAGCGTTGAATTCCGCGACCTCAAACAGTTCCGCCAAAATTTCTACTTCTGCATCATTCAATTCTTCCGTAACTGGCGAGGTACGCAGCGTATCTATGACTAACGACATTTCATGCTCCTTTCACTGGTTAACTTAATTTTCCGTGGCATTGCTTAAACTTTTTACCTGAACCGCAAGGACAAGGATCGTTACGACCCACTTTTTGCCCATCGCGTACAAACGGTTGATGCTCCTGTTCCGTTGACTCTACTTCTTGCTCAAGAGCCTCTTCATAATCCGCATGATGATACTGAACATTGGCAGGAGCTGGAGTAGGTTCTACTGCTTCGACATCCTGCTCGGTGCGCACTTGTACAGTCATCAACACTTGCGTCACTTCACGCTTGATCCCTTCCAGCATAGTGGAAAATAGCTCAAAGGCTTCGCGCTTATATTCTTGCTTAGGATTTTTTTGCGCATAACCGCGCAAATGGATACCTTGGCGTAAGTGATCCAATGCTGCCAAGTGTTCGCGCCAATGTACATCTAAACTTTGTAACATGATGATGCGCTCGTACTGATGCATCCCCTCTGCCCCCACCAATTCCAGCTTAGCTTGATATTGCGCATCGGCTTGCTCAACCACACGAACACGCAATCCCGCTTCGTTAAATTGTTTATCTGTTTCCAACCATTGCGCCAAAGGCAACTCTAAACGGAACTCGCTGGCTAAGGCATGTTCCAGCCCTGCCACATCCCACTGCTCTTCCATGCTATGCGGGGCGATGTATTGGCTGATGGTGTCATCCAGCACCCCTGCGCGCATGGCTTGAATTGTTTCTGAAATATCGGCACTTTCTAGCAATTCGGTGCGTTGCTGGTAAATCACTTTGCGCTGGTCATTCGCCACATCGTCGTATTCCAGAATCTGCTTACGCATATCAAAGTTACGCGCTTCAACCTTACGTTGCGCATTCTCAATCGCACGCGTCACCCAGCTATGCTCAATGGCTTCGCCTTCAGGAAGCTTAAATTTATTCATAATCGCCGCAACGCGATCCGACGCAAAAATGCGCAATAACGGATCTTCTAACGACAGGAAGAAACGGCTCGAACCTGGATCACCCTGCCGCCCTGCACGTCCCCGCAACTGGTTATCGACGCGACGCGATTCATGGCGTTCTGTACCAATAATATGCAAGCCACCGCTCGCCAATACTTGTTGATGCAGCCCTTGCCACTGTGCTTTGATTTGCGCACTCTGCTGCGCTTTGGTCGCCTCATCCAGACTGGTATCGGCGCGAATAAAATCGAGTTGTTTTTCAATGCTGCCACCCAGCACAATATCGGTGCCGCGCCCTGCCATATTGGTGGCGATGGTAATCATCTTAGGCTGCCCCGCTTGCGCGATGATTTGCGCTTCACGCTCATGTTGCTTGGCATTCAGCACCTGATGCGGTAACTGTTCACGCTCTAAGTATTGCGCTAATAATTCCGAATTTTCGATGGAGGTTGTTCCCACCAGCACGGGCTGTCCACGCTCATAACACTGTTTAATATCCTCAATCACCGCGCGATATTTTTCTTGTGCAGTGAGATAGACCTTGTCCATCTGATCGTTGCGGATAGTTGGCCGATGCGGTGGAATAATGACGGTTTCCAAGCCGTAAATCGATTGGAATTCGTAGGCCTCGGTATCCGCCGTGCCGGTCATGCCGCCCAGCTTGTTATACAAACGGAAATAATTTTGGAAGGTAATCGAAGCCAGCGTCTGATTCTCTTTTTGAATCGTCACGCCCTCCTTGGCTTCCACCGCCTGATGCAAACCATCTGACCAACGACGGCCTGTCATCAAACGCCCCGTGAATTCATCCACAATCACGACTTCGCCATTTTGCACCACGTAATTCTGATCGCGGTGATACAGGCTGTGCGCACGTAATGCTGCATATAAATGATGGATCAGCGTGATATTGGCTGGCTCATACAAACTGCCCCCCACAGGCAATAGTCCCGCTTCGGTCAAAATCTGTTCGGCATGTTCGTGGCCAGATTCTGTTAACAGAATTTGATGATTTTTCTCATCCACACTGAAATCGCCAGGGCCTTCTTCATCGTCTGCCGCCTGACGTGTGAGTTGCGGTGCTAATTTATCAATCAGCACATAAATATCGACGTTATCTTCCGCTTGCCCAGAAATAATCAGCGGTGTGCGCGCCTCATCAATCAAAATCGAATCGACTTCATCGACAATCGCGTAATTCAGCACACGTTGAAAACGCTCGTTGGCTTGGCTCGCCATGTTGTCACGCAAATAGTCGAAACCAAATTCGTTGTTCGTGCCGTAAGTAATGTCTGCCGCGTACGCGGCTTGTTTCTCATCATGCGGCATCTGCGACAGAATCACGCCAACCGACAAGCCCATGAAGCGATACAAACGCCCCATCCACTCGGCATCACGTGCGGCCAAATAATCATTCACCGTCACCACATGTACACCACGCCCAGACAGCGCGTTCAAATACACTGGCAAAGTCGCCATCAGCGTTTTGCCTTCCCCCGTGCGCATCTCCGCAATCTTGCCGTTATGCAGGGTAATGCCACCAATCAACTGCACATCGTAATGGCGCATTCCCAACACCCGCGAGCTACCCTCACGGATCGCCGCAAAAGCCTCGGGTAACAGCGCATCTAAACTTTCGCCTTGAGCGAAACGTTGCTTGAAACTCTCAGTCTTTTGGCGCAATTCATCGTCACTTAGCTTGGCAAAGTCTGGCTCTAGCTGGTTGATGCTTTGCACCATGGCGCGATATTGCTTGAGTAAGCGATCATTACGGCTACCAAAAATTCTTTTTAAAACTTTAGAAATCATGTTTTTTCTCAACAACAAATATGAAAAGGGTGGGGCAGTTCATCACCACCTCACCCTGGGATTATGCGGTCAGGACACTAACTAGCGGCCTTCTGTAAGAAACGCACAGGATTCTGGGCACTCCCTTTATAGCGAACTTCAAAGTGCAAATGGTTACCCGTGGAACGTCCCGTACTACCCACTTCAGCGATTTTTTCACCGCGTCGCACCACCTGCCCAACTTTGACCACCAGCTTCGAGGCATGCGCGTAACGCGTCACAATATCGTTGCCATGATCAATTTCGACCATATTACCATACTGGGCATGATAAGCGGCGTAGGCCACCACCCCACCTGCTGATGCGTGAATAGGCGTACCCGCCTCCACCATATAATCCACCCCTTCGTGCATAGCACTCCTACCCGTAAACGGGTCGGTACGCCAACCAAAATTTGAGGAATACCAACCCGTATCTATTGGCTTTGCCGAGGGCAACATATTGCGACTGAGTGAGTTTTGTAACAGCATGGTCTCCAAAGCCAGCAACTTATCATTGCGATCCGCGACGATTTGGCTCAATGCTTCCAACTGCTGCTCCAATGTCGCCGAGGTGATTGCCTGTCTTGGCAACACCAGCGGCCCGCCCTGTGCGGGGGGCTGATCAAACTGAAACTCATGAGGATTCATACCCGTGAGCTTTGCCAAGCGTCCGCCCAAAGCATCCAAACGTTGCAATTGCGCCTGCATCTGTCCCAGCTTTGCCGCCATCATATCTAGGCTGCTACGCACATAGCTTTGCTGCTTTTGTCGCTCTTCACTGCTCAACATCAACATCGCGGGATTCGCCAGTCCCTCTTGAGAAAAATGCTGCAACAACGGCTGTAGCAACAGTGCGCTCAGCAACATCAAGGCGAACAGCATCATTCCAACTTGCATACCACTCAAACTCAGGGTGCGCGACTTTGCCAGGTCACCCGAAACTAGAATAATATTCATGCCCCTCCTTATGTGATCGAGAATCAGCGGTGCAACGTTTCAATACACTCTTAGGCGACGATCAATTACTACGCCCACTGTTGAGCAAAGCGCAGACCTTGACTGCCTTACAACAACATTTCAAGCGTGCTGCGCCACCTTATATCGCAGACTCCAGCCAAGTGGCGGGACTGATTTTTGGCACGATGAGCGTATGCGTTGCCAACAACACCATCGCGGCCAAACTCAGACACTTAGCCCCCGACATTGTGGCCGCCTTGCAAAACGGGGGCTGCGAGGTTAACGAAATACGCGTGAAGGTGCAAGTTGCCTACACGCCCTTCAAACCCAAACGTCCACCACGCATTTTGACCAAACAGGCTTGCGCCGCCTTAGACAAACTCAGCAATAACTTGGCAGATTCACCACTAAAAACCGCTGTGCAAAAAATGATGCGCAAAAAAGGCTAGTCCAACCAAGTCACTTGGGTAGACGCGCTCACTTTATCCATATCGAGCTGTATTTCGCCATATTCGTTGATGTCGCTGAGCGGCGTGGGATCATCGGCGCAACTACATCCGCTAATCACACTCTGAAAGAATATCCCCGCACGGATACTGACATGAGCCCCCCTCTCAGCAAAGCTGTGAATGACGACGGCGATCGGCGCATCCAGCACGTAATTGCCGAATACCAAACCTTGTTGCAAACCTAGCTGTGTTGCGTGCTGGGCAATTTCCAGTTTGGCGATGTCGGCAAACTCAGGCGAACCCCACGCACACAGGGTGCGCGCTAAGCGGAGCATGGCGGACGATGCGCGAGTTCCTGCAATACAGCCTTGAGCAACACCCAACAACGTTCTACAGAGGCAATGTCGACTCGCTCACCTGGCGCATGTGCGCCGCGAATATCAGGGCCAAATGAAATCATGTCGAGATGAGCATGACTCGCCGCCAACAAGCCGCATTCCAGCCCCGCATGAATCACCTGCACACTGGC
>JAVHPV010000074.1:0-3709 GCA_036170775.1 Gallionella sp.
TTGAGGGCAATGCTGTTCACTTGAGAAGAAATCTCGTTCGCCCTGAGCGCATCGAAGGACACTGTTTGTGATGCCCCTGGTTCGATAAGCTGACTTTATCCTATCGCGTTCATTCAGAGTGTTGCTTTTGTAGGAGCTCGATTTATCGAGCGATTGCTAACATTATCGCTCGATAAATCGAGCTCCTACATGGCGAATTATCTGGTTGGGTTGATAGAAATACCCGCTAATCTTGGCGGAATAACAGGGGGCTGTGGCATAATCGCGCGCTCTATTGGAAAAAATACCATGAATAAAAAGACCTTGTACGACAAACTTTGGGATTCGCATGTGGTGCGCCAAGAGGCGGACGGCACGGCGTTGATTTATATTGACCGTCAGTTGGTGCATGAAGTGACCAGTCCGCAAGCCTTTGAGGGCTTGAAGCTGGCTAAGCGTCAACCGTGGCGCATCGCCTCGATGTTGGCGGTGCCTGACCATAATGTTCCCACGGCGAATCGCGCCGCAGGCATTGTTGATCCTATCTCGCGTTTGCAAGTGGAAACACTGGATGCCAACTGTGCGGAATATGGTATTACCGAATTCAAAATGGGCGATATACGTCAAGGTGTGGTGCATGTGATCGGACCTGAACAAGGTGCAACTTTGCCTGGTATGACGGTGGTGTGTGGTGATTCGCATACCAGTACGCACGGGGCATTCGCGGCGTTGGCGCATGGCATTGGCACTTCTGAAGTTGAGCATGTGATGGCGACGCAATGTTTGGTTGCGAAAAAATCTAAGGCCATGTTGGTGCAGGTGGATGGGGCGTTGCGCAAAGGCGTGACGGCTAAAGATATTGCTTTGGCGGTGATCGGCAAAATTGGCACGGCGGGTGGCACGGGGTATGCCATTGAATTCGCGGGTGACACCATTCGTGGTTTGAGTATGGAAGCGCGCATGACCTTGTGCAATATGGCGATTGAAGCGGGCGCACGGGCAGGCATGGTGGCCGCAGATGAAACCACGTTTAATTACATTAAAGGCAGGCCATTTGCACCGCAGGGTGAGCAATGGGATGCTGCGGTGTCTTACTGGCGCACTTTGCACAGCGATGCGGGTGCACACTTTGACCATGTGTTGACGCTAGATGCCGCGCAAATCAAACCTCAAGTGACTTGGGGGACCTCGCCCGAAATGGTGTTGGCGGTGGATGGTTGTGTGCCTGACCCAGCCTGCATGAGCGATGCGGTAAAGCGCAGTGATACCGAGCGTGCTTTGCAATATATGGGCTTGACCGCGAATACGCCGATTACCGCAATTCAAATTGACAAGGTGTTCATCGGTTCGTGTACCAATGGCCGTATTGAAGATATGCGCGCGGCGGCGGCGATGGCGCAAGGGGGCAAGGTAGCCGCGAATGTGAAATTGGCAATGGTGGTGCCAGGCTCTGGGTTGGTTAAATTGCAAGCCGAACAGGAAGGACTGGACAAAATTTTTGTTGCGGCAGGATTTGAATGGCGCGATCCGGGTTGTTCGATGTGTTTGGCAATGAACGACGATAAGCTCGCAGCGGGTGAGCGTTGCGCTTCGACATCGAACCGCAACTTTGAAGGTCGCCAAGGTCAGGGTGGTCGCACGCATTTGGTGAGCCCAGAAATGGCCGCTGCCGCCGCAATCGCAGGGCATTTTGTGGATGTCAGTAAACTCTAAGGAGGCAATATGAAAACAGCAGCGTTGTGCTTGGCAGTATTATTTTTGGTGGGCTGCAATACCGTCGAAGGAATTGGTAAAGATCTGAAAAAAGGTGGCGAACACATCGAAAAGGCGGCGACCAAGTAATGCAAAAATTCATTCAATTTTCAGGCTTGGTCGCGCCGTTAGATCGTGCGAATGTGGACACGGATGCCATTATTCCCAAGCAATTTCTGAAATCCATCAAACGCTCAGGCTTTGGACCCAATGCTTTCGACGAGTGGCGTTATCTCGATCATGGCGAACCTGGTATGGACAATAGCCAGCGTCCACTCAACCCCGAATTCGTGCTCAATCAAGCGCGTTATCAAGGGGCGAAAATTTTGTTGGCACGCGAAAATTTTGGTTGCGGCTCGTCGCGCGAACATGCCCCTTGGGCACTGGCAGACTACGGTTTTCGTGTCATTATCGCCCCAAGTTTTGCTGATATTTTCTTTAATAACTGTTTTAAAAATGGTGTGTTGCCAATCAAATTGACGGCAGAGCAAGTGGATGGCTTGTTCAAGGCGGTCGAGAATTCCGTTGGTTATCAATTGCAAGTTGATCTTGAACAGCAAGCCATCACTGCGCCCGACGGCACGACGTATCCCTTTGAAGTGGATGCACATCGCAAACATTGCTTGTTAAATGGCTTGGATGACATTGGTTTGACCTTGCAGCATGTGGCCGAGATCAAAACATTTGAGGCCAAACATCGTGCGGCGCAGCCGTGGTTATTTGCATAACAAAGTTGTAAATTTACTTAGGAATTGAGATGAAAATTGCAGTCTTGCCAGGTGATGGCATCGGCCCAGAAATCGTGGCGCAAGCCGCTAAAGTGTTGGAGGTGTTACGCCAAGACGGCTTGAAGATTGAGTTGGAATATGCGCACATTGGCGGCGCAGGATATGACGCGGCGGGAGATCCTTTTCCTGCTGCGACGGAAAAGCTCGCGCTGGCAGCCGATGCGGTGTTATTAGGCGCGGTCGGTGGTTATCAATATGACACTTTGGCGCGTCCGCTACGTCCAGAACAAGGTTTGTTGCGTATTCGTAAGGGCTTGGGGTTGTTCGCTAATTTGCGCCCCGCGATGGTCTATCCTGAATTGGTCAATTCTTCTAGTCTCAAACCAGAGTTGGTGTCAGGTTTGGATATTATGATTTTGCGTGAGTTGACAGGCGATGTGTATTTTGGACAACCGCGCGGCATCCGCACTTTGGACAATGGTGAGCGGCAAGGCTTTGATACCATGCACTACAGTGAATCTGAAGTGCGGCGTGTCGCCCATGTGGGCTTCCAAATTGCCATGAAGCGCGGTCATAAAATGTGTTCTGTGGATAAGGCGAATGTGCTCGATACCAGCATGTTCTGGCGCGAAATCGTGTGTGATGTCGCCAAGGAATATCCGCAAGTGGAGTTGTCGCATATGTATGTGGATAATGCCGCAATGCAGTTGGTGCGCGCGCCCAAACAGTTTGATGTGATTTTGACGGGCAATTTGTTCGGCGATATTTTGTCGGATGAGGCTTCCATGTTGACTGGTTCGATTGGGATGTTGCCTTCCGCGTCCTTGGATTCCAACAACAAGGGCTTGTATGAGCCTTGTCACGGTTCTGCTCCTGATATTGCAGGTAAGGATATTGCCAATCCTTTGGCGACGATTCTTTCTGTGGCGATGATGATGCGCCATACCTTTGCGCAAGAAGCAGTGGCACAACGCATTGAAACAGCGGTGCGCAAGACCTTGCAACAAGGTAAGCGTACAGGTGATATTGCTGAACCAGGCATGGAAAAAATGGGTTGTGCGGCGATGGGCGACGCAGTTGTCGCGGCACTCTAAGAATTATTTTTTGAGAGAAAGAAACATGAGCAAGAGTTACGACGTATGTATTTTGGGCGCAACAGGCGCAGTCGGCGAAGCGATGTTAGCAATTTTGCAACAACGCAAATTTCCTGTGCGTAATCTTTATCCGCTAGCCTCTAGCCGTTCCGCAGG
>JAVHPV010000075.1:0-18179 GCA_036170775.1 Gallionella sp.
GCGAATTAAAAGTGGGCGCGATTTTAGCGTAAAAACCGAAAAAAAACGAGCAATATGCAGCTACGTTTGCATACTGTGTGCTGTGTTTATTCGCCCAAATTTAGGTGGCGCACGTAATGGCAAGTGTAGCCGTGCGGGTGTTTAAGCAGATATTTTTGGTGATATTCCTCGGCGCGATAAAACACTTTGAAAGGTACGACTTCAGTGACTACTTTGGCTTGCCAGTCACCCGAAGCATCGACGATTTTGATGACTTCCTCGGCAATGTGTTGCTGCTCGGTATTGGTGTAAAAAATAGCCGAGCGGTAGGAAGTGCCGATGTCGTTGCCTTGCTGGTTGCGCGTGGTGGGGTTGTGCATCCGAAAAAATTCAAACAGCAAATGGCGATAGCTCAGTTGCTGGCTATCAAATATAATTTTGAGCGATTCGGCATGACCGCTACGCCCCGTTTTAACAATTTCATACGTGGCATTCGGTGTATCGCCGCCTGTATAGCCGACCTCGGTCTCCAATACCCCAGGGATTTGACGCACCAATTCTTCCATGCCCCAGAAGCAGCCGCCCGCCAGATAGGCGGTTTGTTGATGAGTGTTGGTCATATTGAGGACTCCTTTCGGTTGTGCGGTGATTGGGGTGAGCAAGCAATATAACGCGATACCTAACACGTAAAGCTTGCCCATGATTTACTTAGCGTGCGAGCTTTTTCATGGCGTGGGCGGCCTCACGTTTTGATTCGCGTTCTTTTTCTGTCGCGCGTTTGTCGTACTCTTTTTTACCCTTGGCTAGACCGATCGCCAGTTTGACGCGTCCACCTTTGTAGTGCATATCCAAGGGCATCAAGGTGTAGCCTGCGCGTTTGGCTTTGCCGATGATGCGGTCAATTTCCAGCTTATGTAACAGCAGCTTGCGAGTGCGGGTAGGGTCAGGGTGGATATGTGTCGAAGCGTTTAGCAACGGGCTGATATGCGAGCCAAACAAGAATAGTTCGCCGTCTTTGACCATCACATAGGCTTCTTTGAGTTGTGCACGACCTGCACGAATGGCTTTGACTTCCCAGCCTTCGAGCATGATGCCCGCTTCGTATTTGTCTTCAATAAAATATTCGTGAAAGGCTTTTTTGTTCTGAATAATGCTCATGGCAGGTGAGTTTTGCTGTGTGTTGGGCTATTCTACCAGCCTTTGATTTGTGGGTAGTGTGGGCAATGGCATTCGTCGAAAAAACGGTATTGGTGGCGCATAGTGCAGCGCAAATGTTTAGTCTGGTGGATACGGTTGAGGACTATCCTAAGTTTTTGCCTTGGTGCGGTGGGGCTGGGGCGGTCGAGCAAGCAGATGGGGCTGTCCATGCGACGGTGCATATTGATTATCATCACCTCAAGCAGCATTTTACCACCGCCAACGTGCGTACCCCACCGCATCAAATTGAAATGACTTTGCAAGATGGTCCGTTTCGGCAACTCGATGGCACATGGCGTTTTATCCCCTTGAGTGATTCAGCCTGTAAAATAGAATTCCGTTTGCACTATGAGTTTTCCAATAAGTTGCTGGAAAAGCTGGTGGGGCCAGTGTTCCATTACATCGCCAATAGTTTTGTGGATGCCTTTATTCAACGAGCCGAGAAAGTATATCAAAGCGTATGAGCGACAAAATCAATATCGAAGTGGTGTATGCCTTGGCGCATGAACAGGTTTTGCTCAAGCTGCAATTGCCTGCGACGACCACCCTGACAGGGGCGGTGGTGGCCAGTGGTTTGCTGGAAAAGTATCCAGAGATTGATGTTAAAACGGGCAAATTCGGCATCTTTGGTAAATTAACCAAAGGCGATACGGTATTGCGTGAAAAAGATCGTGTGGAGATTTATCGCCCCTTGCTGGCCGATCCCAAAGAGGTAAGGCGTAAGCGTGCCGAAGAAGGCAAAGTGATGAAAAAAGGCGGGGGTGATCTGTAATGCTGGATTACGACCTGCATTGCCATTCCAATGTTTCTGACGGCACACTCACCCCGACGGCGGTGGTGCAACGCGCCGCCGAGCGTGGCGTAAAAGTGTTGGCCTTGACTGACCATGATGATGTGGATGGTTTGGCTGAGGCGCGCAACGCCGCCGCACAATACGGTATGACTTTTGTTAACGGCGTAGAGATTTCGGTGTCGTGGCGTAGTCATACCTTACATATTGTTGGATTGGCGATTGATCCCAGCTACGCGCCATTAAGCGCAGGGTTGCGCGGGGTGCGTAGTGGGCGCGGTGAGCGTGCGCGAAAAATGGCGGATGAATTGGCTAAAGTGGGCATTGGTGGCGTTCTGAACGGGGCATATCAGTTTGCGGAAAATCCCAATATGATCGGGCGGACGCATTTTGCGCGTTACTTGGTGGAAGCGGGGCATTGCAAGGACGTGAAGAGCGTGTTCAATCGTTATCTTGCCAAAGGCAAACCGGGTTATGTGCCGCATCAGTGGGCAACGCTGGCGGATGCCATTGCGTGGATACGCGGTAGTGGCGGGGTGGCGGTGTTGGCACACCCAGGACGTTACATGGTGGGAAAACACAGCATGGGGAAAAAGACCATGCGCGAGTTGCTGGTCGAATTCGTTGCGCTGGGTGGTCAGGCCTTGGAGGTGGTGACGGGCAGTCATACGGTTGAGCAGTATGCCGAATTTGCCAATTACGCTGCCGAATTTGGTTTATTGTCTTCCTGCGGCTCAGACTTTCACGGACCAGGTGAAAGTTATCGAGATATGGGAAGACTTCCTGATTTACCGTTGATTTGTCGCCCTGTGTGGCAGGCACTGACCTTACACTAATCCCTTAACAGCTGGTTTATTTATGTCGCAATTTTTTACCATTTATCCCAATAACATCAATGTGCGCTTGATACGCCAGGCCGTGGACATTCTGCGTGATGGGGGCATCGTGGTGTACCCCACTGATTCTTGCTACGCATTGGGATGTCATCTGGAAGACAAAGATGCGGTGGCGCGTATTCGGCGCATCCGCAAGTTGGATGAGCAACATCACTTAACCTTGATGTGTCGTGACCTTTCCGAAATCTCACATTACGCGCGTGTGGATAACCACAAGTTCCGTTTGCTCAAGGCGAATACGCCAGGCAATTACACCTTCATTCTGGATGCCACCAAAGAAGTGCCGAAGCGGCTGCAACATCCCAAGCGCAGTACGGTGGGCATACGCGTGCCGGATCATCCTGTGGCGTTGGCGTTGCTGGAAGCATTAGGCGAGCCAATGTTGAGTTCAACCTTGATTTTGCCTGATGAAGTCTGGCCACTGAATGATGCTGAATTGATTCGTGAATTACTCGGTAAGCAAGTTGCAGCGGTGATAGATGGTGGCGCAGTGGGGGTGGATTTCACGACCGTGATTGATTTGAGCGGCGATCAACCTGTGTTGTTACGCCAGGGCAAGGGTGACAGCGCACCCTTTGGGATTGTCGCCTGATGCAACTCGATAACCTGATTCAAACCATTTCCTTGGCGGCTATTCCTGTGCTGTTCGCCATTACCTTGCATGAGGCGGCGCATGGCTATGTGGCGCGCCACTTTGGCGATATGACCGCCTACCAGCAAGGGCGTATTAGCCTCAATCCCATGCGTCACATCGACCCTATTGGTACTATTCTGTTGCCGCTGTTGACCTTGGCAATCGGCGGCATTTTGTTTGGCTGGGCAAAACCTGTACCCGTTAATTTTTCGGCGTTGCGTCATCCTAAAAAAGACATGCTCTGGGTTGCCATTGCAGGCCCTGCCTCGAATCTGTTGATGGCGTTGGGTTGGGCATTGTTGTACAAATTGGCGTGGATGAATCCCGACAGCTATTTTACCGAGCCGATGATGGGAATGGCGGAGTGGGGAATTAAGATCAATGCTGTGTTGCTCGTACTGAATCTGTTGCCTTTGCCGCCTTTAGATGGTGGGCGAGTGGCAGTGAGTTTGTTGCCCTACCGTCAGGCAATACAGTTATCTAAAATCGAACCTTATGGGATGTTCATCCTGATATTTTTGGCGATGACCCCCATTTTGAGCATGGTGCTGATGCCCTTAGTGCAGTTGGTTTATCGTTTGTTGTCTTTGTTATTTGGAATCTAATTATGTTTGCTGATCGCGTGTTATCGGGGATGCGCCCCACAGGAAGTTTGCATCTGGGGCATTACCACGGGGTGTTAAAGAATTGGGTGAAAATGCAGCACGAGTTTGAGTGCTTGTTCTTCGTCGCTGACTGGCATGCGCTGACCACCCATTACGACACTCCGCAGATTATCGAACAAAGCGTTTGGGATATGGTGGTGGATTGGTTGGCGGCAGGGGTGGATCCCGCGCATGCCACCTTGTTTATTCAATCCCGCGTGCCAGAACATGCCGAGCTGCATCTGCTGTTGTCGATGATTACGCCGTTGGGATGGTTGGAACGTATGCCAACTTACAAAGACCAGCAAGAAAAGTTATCAGGCAAGGACTTGAACACTTATGGTTTTTTGGGTTATCCCTTGCTGCAAAGTGCCGATATTTTGATTTATCGTGCCACCCAAGTGCCCGTGGGCGAAGACCAAGTGCCGCATATCGAATTTACCCGCGAGTTGGCGCGTCGCTTCAATCACATTTATGGACGCGAGATTGGTTTTGAAGAAAAAGCCGAAGCGGCGATGAAAAAATTGGGAGGTAAAAAAGCCAAGTTATATGCTGAACTGCGCACCCGCTTTCAAGAGCAGGGCGACGATGAAGCACTGGAATCCGCCAAAGCCTTGTTGGATGAGCAGCAAAGCCTGAGTCATGGTGACCGCGAACGCTTATTTGGTTACTTGGAGGGGGGCGGCAAGATGATCTTGTCCGAGCCACAAGCCATGCTCACCGCAGCTTCCAAGATGCCTGGGCTGGATGGACAAAAGATGTCCAAGTCCTACAACAACACCATTAGCTTGCGCGAAGACGAAGCCAGTGTGGGCAAGAAGATACGCACCATGCCGACCGACCCTGCGCGCATTCGTCGCACCGATGCTGGTAATCCTGACAAATGTCCCGTGTGGCAATTACATCAAGTTTATTCCAACGAACAGACTAAACAGTGGGCAATACAAGGCTGCCAGAGCGCGGGGATCGGCTGCATCGAATGCAAACAACCCGTGATTGATGCGGTGTTAGCAGAGCAACGCCCGATGCGGGAACGTGCGCAGTTGTATCTGGATGATCCCGCCTTGGTGCGTAACATCATCGCCGATGGTTGTGAAAAAGCCCGTGAATTGGCACGCGAAACCATGCGTGATGTGCGCGAAGCGATGGGTTTGAGCTACTCATAAAGCGCATGGAAGGTACACAACTCCCTTTGCAACCCATTGCGCGTATTCATGGCGAACCGCTGTTGGATATGCCGCTGGATTTGTACATCCCGCCTGATGCACTGGAGTTGGTGTTAGAAACTTTCCAAGGGCCGCTAGACTTACTGTTGTATTTGATTCGTCGTAATAACCTTGATGTGTTGGATATTCCTATGGCGGAATTGACCCGCCAATACATGGGTTACATCGACATGATGCAGCAGCATCGTTTGGAATTGGCGGCGGAATATCTGTTGATGGCAGCGGTGTTGATAGAAATTAAATCACGCATGTTGTTGCCGCGTTTGTCCAAACAAAGTGACAACGATGGCGAAGACCCACGCGCTGAATTGATGCGTCGTTTGTTGGAATACGAACAAATGAAGTTGGCGGCGCAACAGCTCGATGCACTCCCGCAAGCGGGGCGTGATTTCGAAATTGTGCAGGTATTGATTGAGCACACCGTGCAAGAACGTTTGCCAGAAATCAGTGTGGAGGATTTGCGTCAGGCATGGCTCGCGGTGTTGGCGCGCAGCACAGCCAACAAGCCCCACCAGGTACGACGTGAGCAACTGTCCGTTCGCGAACAGATGGCGCATGTATTGCGTTGTTTGAAGGGGGGCGAATACGTGCCATTTGAGCAATTATTTGAACTAGATGAAGGCTTGCCAAAATTGGTGGTGACCTTTATTGCAATTCTGGAATTAGCCAAAGAGTTTTTAGTGGAAATTCAGCAAAGTGACATTTTTGGGAGCATCTATGTCCGCACCAGTCGAGCCATTAGCGCAGCGTGAAACGACAGTTAACAGCCCTGCGGTAGTCACGGATTTATTCGGTGGCATGATGAGTGTTGAACACTTCAAACGCGTGCTGGAAGCGGCACTGTTGACGAGTAGCGAGCCTCTATCCGCCAGCGAATTAAAAAAACTCAGTGATGTGTCGCTGGATACCCAACAACTCGAAACCGTGCTTGAATTACTGGCGCGGGATTGGCAAGGACGGGGTGTAGAGCTGACGCGTGTGGCGAGCGGCTGGCGTTTTCGCGCCAAACCTGAAATGCAGGCTTATCTGGATAGACTGAATCCGCAAAAGCCGCCACGCTATTCGCGTGCGGTGTTGGAAACGCTATCTATCATCGTCTATCACCAACCCGTGACGCGCGGTGACATCGAAGAAATACGCGGTGTAGCGGTCTCCGCGCAAATCATCAAAACCTTGGAGGCGCGTGGTTGGATAGAAGGGGTGGGCTACCGCGATGTGCCAGGGCGGCCAGAGCTGTTGGCTACCACCAAACAACTGCTGGATGATCTCAATTTGCGCTCCTTGCAAGACTTGCCTTCTTTGCAAGAGATCGGCACGGTGTTGGAGCAAGACAGTGGCGTAGCGAGCGTACCGTTGCCTGACGCATGGGGCGAGGCGCAAACTCAAGCCGCGCAAGATTTAGCGCAGTGATCGCGAGCCGCTAAAAAATGAAAAATATCTCCCGTATCTGTGTTGTTACGCTGCTGCTATGGCTCAGTCTGCCCGCCCATGCGCAGCTCATGCTGTTGTTGCAAAACCAACAGTACAGCGTGTATGTGGATGGGAGCAGCATTCGACAAGACACACCACAAGTCACCCTTACGGTGCTGCATGATTGGGTTGCACCGCATCCGATTTACACGGCGTATTACTTATCCTCGCTGACACGCCAGCTATTCGATTGTGTACAGCAGCAAAGCAGGGTGCTATCCGTGACTTACTTTGAAAAAAATATGCGCTACGGCAAAATTATTTTACGCAGTGATGACCCGAGCGTATGGCAACCGATCCCTAGCCAAGGTGTAACGCATCAACTTTGGCAGCGTGCCTGTAGCCCAAGCGAATAGCATGACGCAAGCAATAATTTGGCTGTGTGGGGTTGATGAAGCGGGGCGGGGGCCACTGGCGGGGCCCGTGAGCGCGGCGGCAGTTATTTTGGATGACGCGCATCCCATCGCGGGCTTGAACGATTCCAAAAAACTTTCTGAGCGGCAGCGTGATTTACTTGCTCCGCTGATTCGTGAGCGTGCCTTGGCATGGGCAGTGGCCTACGCGGAAGTGGACGAAATAGATCGACTGAATATCCTGCAAGCCACCTTGTTAGCCATGCGGCGTGCGGTATTGGCACTGCCCATTCAGCCACATCAAGTGTTAGTGGATGGTCTGTATTGCCCGCAAACAGGCATTCCCAGTCAGGCGATTGTCAAAGGTGATAGCAAAGTGGCGGCCATTTCGGCTGCTTCGATCTTGGCAAAAACGGCGCGTGATGCACTGATGCAGCAATTACACGAACAATATCCCTGTTATGGTTTCGCCGCGCACAAAGGCTACCCCACAGCCGCACACCTTGCTGCCTTGCGTGAACATGGTGTCTCACCCGTGCATCGCCGCAGCTTCAAGCCCGTGCGCGATGCGCTGGCTGTGATGCAAGCAGATTTACCCTATGAACCCACCCGATAAGTCAGGAACTTGCATGTCATCCACCCCACTCAGCGCGCCTCGCTCACGTCGAAAAAGCCTCCTTATTATGGTCATTTTGGTTGTGCTGGCGGGCTTAGTGGGCGGCTATTTTTTACGCACGCCTCCTGTGTCGGTAGCGTTGAAAAAAGTGGTGCGAGGAAATGTCGAGGCTGCTGTCAGCAACACGCGGGCGGGCACGGTCAAAGCCTGCCGTCGCGCCAAGCTATCTGCTCCTGCGGGTGGGCAAATTGCGCGCATGGCGGTGAAAAAAGGCGAACGTGTGCACGCAGGACAAACGCTGTTGGCGTTATGGAATGACGATTTGCAGGCGCAACATCGCTTGGCACTTGACCAATTGCAGACGGCGCAAATTCGTGTGCGTGAGGTGTGCAGCGTCGCGGAAGCCGCGCAACGCGATGCTGACCGAAGTAAAGAACTCACCGCAAAAGGATTTATTTCCAAGCAACAATTGGATCGTACCCTGACCGATGCCAAGTCGCGCTTGGCCTCTTGTGAGGCGGCACGCAGTGACATCACGCAATCTAGATCGCGGATTGACGTGGTGCAGCAGAGCTTGGAACGCATGGTGTTGCGCGCGCCATTTGCGGGCGTGGTGGCAGACATCAGTGGTGAGCTGGGAGAATATGCCACGCCTTCACCGCCTGGCATCTTGACCTTGCCTGCGATTGATTTGATTGATGATAGCTGCTTGTTCGTCAGCGCGCCGATAGATGAGGTGGATGCCGCGAAACTCAAAGTTGGACAGTCCGCGCGCATCACCTTGGATGCGATTAAAGGACGCACCTTTGCGGGCACAGTGCGACGTATCGCGCCGTATGTGTTGGAACTGGAAAAACAGGCGCGTACGGTCGAGGTCGAGGTGGCCTTCAGCGAATTGCCAAGCGCGGAAAATCTGCTGGTTGGCTATAGCGCGGACGTGGAAATTATTCATGCGGTACATGAAAATGTCTTGCGTATTCCCACGCCGACTTTGATGGAAGGCAAACGTGTGCTGCTGTATGGCAGCGATGGAAAATTACACGCGCGTGAGGTGGTGACAGGTTTGAGCAATTGGCAATACAGCGAAGTGGTTACGGGTCTGAACGAGGGCGATCAAATTGTGACTAGCCTTGATAGAGCAGGGGTTAAAGCGGGCGCAGCGGTGCAAGCCGAACTCGCCAGCGATCGCGAACAATGATTGTTCTGGAAAACATCAACCGCTCCTTCCTGGTGGGCGATCAACCCGTCGCCGCGTTGCGCGACATCAATCTCAGTTTAGCGGATGGTGAATATCTGTCCTTGATGGGACCTTCAGGTTCAGGGAAGTCCACCTTGCTGAATTTGCTTGGGCTGTTGGATAGACCTAGCTCTGGGACTTATCTGTTAGATGGCGGCAATGTCACCGATTTAAGTGATGCCCAGCAGGCGCGGGTGCGGAGTGAAAAAATTGGTTTTGTCTTCCAGTCTTTTCATCTGGTGCCGCGTCTGAGTGCGGCACAAAACATTGAGCTGCCTATGATGCTGGCGGGCATTCCCGTGGCGGAACGGCAGCATCGAGTTGCCGAGTTGGTGGCCAGTTATGGTTTGCGTGAACGCGCGGATCATCGTCCCGATCAACTCTCTGGAGGGCAACGCCAACGTGTTGCGATTGCGCGCGCTACGGTGATGAATCCCGCGATTTTGCTGGCAGATGAACCCACGGGTAACTTAGATCGCGCCACAGGTCGAGAGGTGTTGCGTCTGCTGGAGCAGTTGACAGAACGCGGTATTACCTTGGTGATGGTCACCCACGATGCCGAGATTGGCGTACGCGCCCCGCGCCAGTTACACATGCTGGATGGACGCATTCTGTCAGATCAACTTTCGTCGGATCAATCGACTGCACCATGAAATTCGCGGATATTTTGCACTTTGCTCTGGGTAGTTTGCGCGGTAGCACGGTGCGCACTTTATTGATGATTTTGGCGATGTCGATAGGCGTGGCAGCCGTGGTGATTTTGACGGCGTTAGGCGAGGGTGCGCGTCGCTATGTGGTCAATCAATTTGCCTCGCTGGGTACAAATTTGGTGATTGTGTTGCCCGGTCGCACCGAAACCGCAGGTATTGCTCCCGGCATGTTGCTGGGGCAAGTGGCGCGCGAAATTACGCTTGATGATGCCGAGGCGGTATTACGCAGCAATGCCGTGAAACGTATTGCCCCGCTCACCATCGGTTCGGCCACGTTATCCCACGATGCACTGAACCGCGAAGTCGTGGTGTTGGGTTCAACGCATCACTTGCTGGAAGTGCGCCACATGACGCTGGGGATGGGCAGCTTTTTACCGCAAGGCGACATTCATGAAAGCACCTCGGTCATTGTGTTGGGCAAAAAAATCCAACAAGAACTGTTTGGGAATACCTCAGCGTTAGGGCAATGGGTGCGACTTGGGGATAGACGTTTTCGCGTGATTGGCGTGATGGCAGCACAAGGCGAATCAATGGGCTTTAATACCGATGAAATCGTTATTGTGCCAGTCGCTTCAGCGCATCAATTGTTCAATACTTCAGGGCTGTTCCGTATCCTCATTGAAGCGAAAAATCGTGATGCTATCGAGCAGGCTAAACATGATGCAGAAACGATTTTGTTTGCGCGCCACGCGGGCGAGAAAGATGTGACCGTCATCACCCAAGATGCGGTGCTGGCGACCTTTGACCGCATACTCACCGCACTCACCCTCGCCGTGGGCGGCATTGCTGCGATTAGCTTGGCTGTTGCAGGCGTGCTGATTATGAATGTGATGCTGATCGCGGTGGCGCAACGCGTCAAAGAGATCGGTCTGCTCAAAGCCCTAGGCGCACCCAGCACGCAAATACGCAGCTTGTTCTTTGCCGAAGCTGCGCTGCTGTCCAGCATTGGTAGCATGATGGGTTTGATTTTAGGGTACGCAGGGAGCCTGTTGATTGGTCAGCTTTATCCCAGTTTGCCCGTGTCTCCCCCTTGGTGGGCAGTATTGGCCGCGTGTGCAACGGCCTTGACGACGGGGATTCTCTTCAGCGTCTGGCCCGCGCGTCGTGCGGCTCAGTTGGATGCGGTAGCAGCTTTGGCGGGGCGATAAGCATGTTGTTTGCCGATTTCTTGCGACTCACCAGCTCGAATTTTATGGCGTATCGGATGCGCAGTTTTCTGACGGGTTTAGGAATCGCCATTGGTATCGCCGCCGTGATTTTGTTGACCTCGATTGGTGAAGGTTTACATCAATTCGTGTTGGCAGAATTTACCCAATTCGGCACCAATATCATCACCATTCAGCCCGGTAAAACGCAAACCCAAGGGGCTAACGTTGGCGTATTCGGCTCGATCAGACCGCTGTCCTTAGCCGACGCAGATGCCTTGCGCCAACTGCCTTATGTTGAACATGTGAACCCCAGCGTGATGGGCAATAGCGAGGTCCGTTTTAATGGCAAGACGCGTCGTATTACGGTGTTTGGCGAGGGGCGAAATTTCGCGCAATCGTTCACCATGAAAGTGCAAAGCGGCAGCTTCTGGGGCGATGAGGACAACGAACAAGCACGTGCGGTCGTGGTGCTCGGTGCCAAGGTGCGCCAAGAGTTATTTGCCGATGAAAATCCACTGGGCAATTATTTACGCATCGGTGGACAGCGTTATCGCATCATCGGCACGATGCAGCCGAAAGGGCAAGTGCTGGGACTGGATTTAGACGATGCGGTGTTTATTCCTGCGGCGCGGGCGATGGAGTTGCTGAATCGCCCTGGCTTGGTCGAAGTGCAAGTCAGTTATCGCGCTGGGGTTGATGTCAATCAGGTGATTGCGCTGCTGAAAGAACGCTTGAAACAGCGGCATGGGCGCGAAGATTTTACCGTGGTTTCACAAGAGCAAGCCTTAGAGGTATTGGGCTCAGTGTTGGATGTCATCACTTTTGCGGTGGGCGCGCTGGGAGGCATCTCGCTGCTGGTGGGGGCGGTCGGTATTTTGACCATCATGACGATGGCGGTCACGGAGCGCACCGCAGAAATTGGCTTGTTGCGTGCCTTGGGCGCACAGCAGCGGCAGGTGCTGTGGTTATTTCTCGGCGAAGCTATTTTGCTCTCGGCATTGGGTGGCATGATGGGCTTGGCAGCAGGTATCGGCATTGCCCAAGCGGCGCATTTATTGATTCCCGCTTTCCCTGTCCACACCCCTTGGTTATTTGTATTTTTGGCGGAACTGAGCGCGGTCAGTATTGGGTTAGCGGCGGGGGTAATGCCCGCCCTACGTGCCGCACGACTCGATCCTGTTGAGGCACTACATACCGAGTGAGGGCGGGGGAGCGTGTATTCCGAACTAACCAGCGGGGTTTTAAACCGAATCGGAAGCTGGATACCTTGCAGCGTATAGGCAAATGGCTTTGCCGAAGTGAACGTGTTGCTACAGCGCACGAACTTTAACTGTCTTGCCTTTGACTTTACCCGCCGACAATTTGCGCTCCGCTTCACGGGCGATGTTTGCCACCACAGCGACGTAGGTTGAAAACTCGGTCACGTTAATCTTTCCCACCTGCTCGCGGGTGAATCCTGCTTCACCCGTCAGTGCCCCCAGCACATCGCCTGCACGAATTTTTTCTTTACGTCCGCCCAGTATTTGTAGCGTCACCATAGGGGGAGTGAGCGGCTCGTCGTCTTCAACTTGCAGTTCGCTGAGTTCGTGCCATTCGGGTTCGATGTGCATCATTTTGGCGATAGTGAGGATGCGATGTCGATCAGTGGGGCCGCATAGGCTGAGTGCCCAGCCATTTTCATCGGCGCGCCCCGTGCGTCCGATGCGGTGGATATGCACCTCGGGGTCGGGCGTGACATCGACATTGATGACTGCTTCGAGCCGCGCGATGTCTAGTCCGCGTGCCGCAACGTCGGTGGCGACCAGTACCGAGCAACTGCGATTGGCAAATTGAATCAACACTTGATCGCGCTCGCGTTGTTCCATATCTCCGTTCAAGGTGAGCGCGTGAATGTGTTGCGCGTGCAGGGCTTCGAGCAGCGAACGGCATTGCTGCTTGGTGTTGCAAAAGGCCAAGGTGCTGACGGGGCGGTAATGCTTGAGCAATATCACCACGGCTTGCAAGCGTTGCTCGTTGTCTATTTTGTAGAAACGCTGGCGTATTTTGCTTTCTTCATGTTGTTCCAGCAGCTTGACCTCATGCGGCTGATACATGAATTGCTGCGCTAGGCGCGAGATTCCTTCGGGATAGGTTGCTGAGAACAGCAGGGTTTGGCGCGCAGGTGGGCAACGTTTTGCCACATAAGCGATGCTATCCACGAAGCCCATATCCAACATGCGATCGGCTTCGTCCAATACCAAGGTGTTGAGCGCGTCTAGGTTGAGCGTGTCGCGCTCTAGGTGATCCATGATGCGGCCTGGTGTGCCCACCACGATATGCGCGCCATGTTCCAAGCTGGCGATTTGCGGGCGCATGGTCGAGCCACCGCATAGCGTGAGTATCTTGATGTTGTCAGCGGCACGAGCCAAACGACGCAGTTCCTGCGTGACTTGATCCGCCAGTTCACGAGTGGGGCACAACACCATCGCCTGCACGGCAAAACGACGCGGATTGAGATTGTTGAGCAGTGGCAGGGCGAATGCGGCGGTTTTACCACTGCCGGTTTTGGCTTGTGCGATCAAGTCTTGCCTTGCCAAGGTGATAGGCAGGGTGGCGGCTTGTATCGGGGTCATGGTCAGGTAGCCGAGCTGTTGCAAAGTGGCTTGCATGGCGGGCGATAAATTCAAGTCCGTGAATGCGGTGCTGAGAGTGGCGTTCATGCTCAATCCTTGCGTTTGCGTGAGTAGAAAGGGTTGAACGGTTGCTTCTTCAACGCGATCTCGGCTTTGCTCTTAGGCATTAGCATATTGCGTATACCGGGCTGCTTCGCCAGCAGATGCGCATCCACCGCAGCCTTTATTTTTTCGGGCGGGATATACAGCGTGACGTGTTCTCCCTTGAGGTGATAGTCGGCCAGATGTTCTTTGAGGCGATAAACATGCTTGGCGTGATCGTCGTTTTTGCGCTGGTTTTCCATCATTTGCTGCGCATCGGCGGATAGCGCGTACCCGCCATTGATTTCCACAATCAGGCCATAAGCGGAGACCCGCGCGAAAGCGTCGGAAAGCTTGTTGGCGGAAGGGAGAGTGTCCTGCGTTAGATCAATGGCAGTGGCGATTTCGACCAAATCGGCGGGGCGGCGTTTTGCAGCAAGCGCAAGGGACAACAACAAAATTGCATCTACATCATGGACTGGGTACATCAATAGCCTTTTTATTTGAGTGAAACACCGATTTATTGGTTATCTCCGCGCAAGCGGAGATTCTGCTTCGCTGGTTGGGTTACGCTCTACGCGGGAGCGACGAAAGCATACTCATTCAGCATTTTCTGGGTGGCGGTGAATGGTGGGAGTGTAATTGAAGGCGAGGTTGCGCGCCTTGTTTGTTGTCGTGGTTACACCTGCCAAGCCCCGTCACGATAAATCACTGCGTTATCTAAGGTAACAGTTTCGGTGGCGGCGAATACATCCACGTGGTATCTCGCCTCGGCGCGTTTGATTTGCGGCTTGGTGTAGCTGCCATGCTTGGCTCCGAGCGAAAGATGAATGCCGCACATACGTTCAAACGTGCCAATGTCGCGCACGGTGCGCTGTTGCGTAAAAGCGCGATTCAAACCCAAGCCCAATTCGCGCACCCACACCTCACCTTCATCCTCGCGGATTTTTGCCAGTACCCGATCAAACTCATCCGTGGAATTTATGACTTCGCTAACACGACCTTTATTCACCACCAAAGTAATCGGTTGTGCGGGTTTGTTCACCGTAAACGAGGTGTCGCCAAAGATGGAAATGCGTACGCGACCATTGACGGCCTCCAAATCTTTTGATTCGGTGAACACCTCACCGATGGGAAATTGTCCGCCCACGTTAAGCATGTCGCGGTAATCGCCAATGTTGAGCTTGGCCGTTTCAAAGCCAGCAGCAAACACTAACTGTGCTCCTCCACTGTCGATGATACCTACTTGTGCCGCATCGAAACGGGCTTTCAAGGCTTGTCCTACAACGCGAAAGTAGCTGGGGTCATAGGCTAACGCGTCGATGTACAGCAAGCCCTCCGCGCCTGGCATCCGTCCCAAATGTGGATGCTCAATGACCTTCAAGCCTAACTTGAACAACTCAACCCGAATGCGAAACGCATCCAGCCTGAAGCTGGTGGTTTGAATCAACACCACCAAATCACGCGGAGCAAGGCGCGCAAACTCGGCACGTACTTGCTCTGGCGTGACCTGATCAAAATCAATAAACGTGGCGGACGGCAAAACACGGTGGTAAGCGGTACTTAATGCTTGAGCCAGCGCGCATTGCCCATCCCACACCACCAATGCCGCATGGGAATCATCGTGCTCAAAAGCGAGCGTCAAAATATCGCGCACGTGCTTTTCAGCAGTGGCGATAGCGGAATCAGGAAGCGGCGTATCAAGTGGGGAGGCGAATACAGAGTTCATGTATGGAGTAAAAATTATTTGGCGCAGCGGTGCAAATCAAGAATCACGTTAAACCCTAACGATGTCGGCATGTTACTACAGAGGGCAGAGACAGATGCACTGCCTGAGACTTAGGCAGATGCTGATTTGTTCGGTTTTGTCATTGATGAAACCACTCGCTATTCGACTCAGCCAGCAAGCTGGTAAGTCGCTGGTTATTCCGCGTAGGCGGGAATCCGTTTATATCAAGGCACTGGATCTCCGCCCCTCGCCTTCGCGGGGGTAGGCTCTGCGCGGAGATGACGAATAAATCAGCGTTTCCTTAGATGCAAATCTGGCGTTCGTAGAGTTGCATAGCCCAGCAGTTCAAAGCCACGTTAGAATCCAGTCCTCTGTGAATAGAAACCCGCAATGGATATTTTTAGCTTGCTCGGAATACTGGCGATTATCGTGTTGGTGGGATACTGGTTGCACAGCATTCGCATCCTAGAGCTTGCCCGCACGGCGGGAAGGCAAGCCTGTCGCAAAGCCGAACTGCAATTTCTAGATGACACTGTCGCCAGCACCCACCTTGCGCTGGATCGTGATGCAACAGGCCGTCGCACACTGCGTCGCACTTATCGTTTTGAATTCACCGAGACGGGTAACAGTCGAAGAGAAGGGGAGATCATTATGCTCGGTGAGCAGGTTGCATCGGTGACGATGGAGCCTTATGAGATTTTGGAATGAATTGCGCTCACATTGTTCAAGTAAGCGTGTTTTTACAGTGTGGATTCAAACACGACGACGCGATTCCGTCCCATGCGCTTGGCCGCATAGAGTGCCTCGTCCGCTAGCTTGAATGCCTGTCCAGCCTCACCTGCTGCGCCTACCTGTGCAAGACCGATACTGATCGTAATCCGTAACCGTACATCCTGATGTATGTAGGGCGTTGCCTCAATGGCAAGTCGCATACGTTCGGCTGCCTCTTTAGCTTCGGGCAACGTCGCGCCAGAAAACAATAGGGCGAATTCTTCTCCACCGATGCGGGCGATGACATTACCCGCTCGTGTAGATTGCCGCAATGAATGTGACAACCATCTTAAGACCGCATCACCCACATCATGCCCGTAGCTGTCGTTCACTTTCTTAAAGTGGTCGATATCCAATATCGCCAATACCAACTCATCATTGCGTCGCTGGTTTTTCGCAA
The DNA here is from genome assembly GCA_036170775.1 of Gallionella sp. Classification (GTDB taxonomy): domain Bacteria; phylum Pseudomonadota; class Gammaproteobacteria; order Burkholderiales; family Gallionellaceae; genus Gallionella. The sequence continues at coordinate 16,494 of JAVHPV010000075.1, forward strand.
TTTCTTGTTTGAAAGCCAAATCAAAGAATCGCCGATTGGGTAGATCAGTTAACGCATCCGTCACCGCAAGTTGCTCTAGGTTATGCTCGCTACGCTCGGCGACCACTTCGATCAACCAGATCAATGTCAGGTACGCAATGATGGCACCAAGCACATTGATCGATTGCAATAGAAGCTTATTCGTCTCGCTCAACTGCAACAACTCAGGATTGCCCAGCAAGCCGCCACCATCTACCCAAAAGAAGAGGGTCATATTGAGGATGAACAAAGATAGGATCACCCCGATCCTCTCGGCATGGAAAAGAGCGATAGGGAGCACGGCAAAAACGATGAAATAGTATTGTGAATAAAAATAGTGCCCCACTGACATATACATTGCTAACAAAGTGCTGGCCATCGCAGACAACATCAGATTCCACGTTGCCGCTTCACGCCAACCTTTTTGGTTCATCCAAGGAATCAGGCCGAAGGATAAATAGAAGGGCAGATGCGCCAATTGCGTATCCATGACTTGGGGACCTGCCACCCATAGAAAGGCTACATCAATTAACAACAGGATGCTGATCGCAGCCAAGGCAGCTACGTTCAGATACAACATCTTGCGCTGTAGCGTTATATCGAGCTGCGATGCCACGCCGCTATGCGCTATCGCATACAACTTTTCGTATAGCTTAGACATGCTGGACTTCCACACGATTACGCCCTGCACGTTTAGCGATATACAGTGCCTCATCAGCCGCTTTGAAAGCCTGCTCGATGTCCACACCGACCTCAGCCAGACCGATACTGATGGTCACATTGAAGGTCTTTTCGCCGTGGCGATATTCGATACTTTCAATCGCACCACGGATTCGCTCGGCCACTTCAATCGCTTCTTGCATAGATATTCGAGACAGCAAGATAGTGAACTCCTCCCCTCCGATGCGTGCGATCACGCTTCCCGCTCGTGTCGATTCTGTGATCTTTTGTGCAACACATTTCAATACTTCATCACCAACCTCATGGCCAAAAGTATCGTTGACCTGTTTGAAAAGGTCGATATCCAGCATTGCAAGAATTAAAGAATGTTCATGACGCAGACCTTTAGCGATCTCTTGCCTTATTGATAGATCGAAGAAGCGTCGATTGGGTATTCCCGTCAATGGATCTGTGACGGATAACAATTGCAAGGTGTGCTCGTTTTGGGTCGCCGTTCGCTCAATGACCCATGCAAAAACTAACAGGGTGACGCACATCACATTCAGGTAGCTCGCACGGAGAAACTCCAAGGTATCTTGATCGATACGATCCAAGATGGGATCGTGTTCGATGCCGCCGAATTGCACCATGAAGAACAACCCGACACATATCAAAGATAACAACAAGCTCAGCATCCACTCTCGCAATGAATACATCACCATCGGAGCGGCGGCGAACAATAAGAGGAAGTAATGGAATCTTAGATGTTCGCCCACAACGACAACTATCGGTATCAATACACTAGTCAAAGCAGTCAACATCAATAATGCGCGCGCCGCCGAATAACGTCCGAGGCGATTCAACCAAGTGCTGATGATAAAAAGGAGGTAGAGCGGCAGATGTGCGACCGTTATAGCCAGCATTTGCGGGATGTCTTGGGAATAGCCAAGCCAAAAAAAACTGACATCACACAAGAACATGCCCAACAAGCCCGCCAATACAATCATA
>JAVHPV010000076.1:0-17850 GCA_036170775.1 Gallionella sp.
AGCATCTTCTCGCGCGCCAATGCGCGGTCGTTGGCGGAGAGCGCTTTGTCTTCGAAGGTCTTCAACTCGGGTGTGATGTAACGCTCGGCGTTCTTCAAGGTCTGGCGGCGGCGGTAGTCGTCCGGCACGTTCACCGATTGCGCGATGCTCACCTCGATGTAGAAGCCGTGCACGCGGTTGTATTCCACCTTCAGTGTGTTGATGCCGGTGCGCGCGCGTTCGCGTGCTTCCAACTCCAACAAGAAATCGCCGCAGTTGGTTTGGATGCCGCGCAGTTCGTCCAACTCTGCATCGAAGCCATCGGCGATGACGCCACCTTCACGTAATACGGAGGAAGGTTCGGGCTTGAGGGTTTTCTGGAGCAGTTCGACCAGTGTCGCGTCGGCTTGCAGTGCCTCGACAAGACAGGCGATTAGCGTAGGGTTTTGTAGGTCGGGTTGTAACCCGACATCATTATTTTCGTGTCGGGTTACATCGTGGTTGTAAGGGGCTGAAGCCCCAGCAGCAGTCCGATCTACAAGTGCGGTTTGCAGTTGCGGCAAGGTAAGCAGCGTATCGCGTAGGCCGGAGAGGTCTCGTGGCCTTGCACTTCTCAGCGCGATGCGTGCAGTGATGCGTTCCACGTCCACGCTGGGTTTGAGATGGTCGTGAACTTGGGGGTAAAGAGCCTTTGCCCGTAGGTGGGAGAGGGCGGTGGTGAGGGGTTTTGAGTCGGATGCTTCGTTGTAAAAATCCTCTCCCTTAGCCCCTCTGATGGAACTACTAGCCATTTGACTATGCGGCAAAGCCGCTGAGTCTCTGGTTATCCCGCCAGCGGGAGAGGGGAGTAGAAGTTGTTCTACGGCCTCCAGCCTTGCGCCCAATGTCGCGCGGTCACGCAGCGGATGGTGCAGCCAGTGCGCCAACAATCGGCTACCCATGTTGGTAGCGCAGGTGTCGAGTAGCGAGAGCAGGGTGGGGGCAGCTTCACCGCGCAGGGTCTGGGTGATCTCCAGATTGCGGCGGGTGGCAGCATCCATACGTACGAACTCATCAGCGTGATACACCTGCGCGCTGCGGATGTGGGCGATGCTTTGCCCTTGCGTGAGCTTGGCGTAGCCCAGCAATGCGCCTGCGGCTTCCAATCCCACGGTGAAATCATCACAGCCAAAACCAGCGAGGTCGCGCGTGGCGAATTGTTGGCACAGCGCGCGGTGTGCGGTGTCGCGGTCGAAGTGCCAATCGGGTAACGATTTGTTCGCGGCGTTCTTGAACTGCGGCGCGGCGACGCTCTCGGCCACCAAAATCTCAGAAGGTTGCAGACGTTCTAGTTCCGCAGGCAATTGTTTGGCCGCGACTTCGGCGAGGGTGAATTGACCCGAGGCGAGGTTGAGCCATGCAAGGCCCACTTCGTTGTTGCGCTGGTGCAGCGCGAGCAACAGGTTGTCGCGTTTCTCTTCTAGCAGGGCGGAATCAGTCACCGTGCCGGGTGTGACGATGCGCACCACTTTGCGTTCGACGGGGCCTTTGCTGGTGGCGGGGTCGCCGATCTGTTCGCAGATGGCGACGGACTCGCCCATCTTCACCAAACGCGCAAGGTATTGCTCAGCCGCGTGATAAGGCACACCCGCCATCTTGATGGGCTGGCCGTTGGATGCGCCGCGCTGGGTGAGGGTGATGTCGAGCAGCTTGGCGACGCGCACCGCATCGTCCATGAACAACTCGTAAAAATCGCCCATGCGGTAGAACAGCAGCTTGTCCATGTGCTCCGCTTTGATGCGGTGGTACTGCTGCATCATGGGCGTATGGCTGTGCGTCGCTGTTTTGGTGGCGATCTCTACACCAGTATGTGTCTGAGAATGCGGTGCAGCCATCGTTAAACGTTAGCCTTTAAGTGCGGCGGTGAGATGAGGTTGGATAACATCCAGCAGTAGCGGATGGATATTCGGATTGCCTGCGCAAATATGTCCCGTTTTGAGGAAAGTGTCCGAACCGTGCAAATCGCTGACCATGCCGCCTGCTTCGGTAATCAGCAATGTGCCCGCTGCAATGTCCCAAACATGCAAGCCTGTTTCAAAGAAACCGTCATAACGCCCCGCTGCCATCCACGCCAAATCCAGTGCGGCAGAGCCAGGGCGACGCAGCCCAGAGGTTTGTTGCATCAAATCTTTGAAGATGCCCATGTAGGCATCCATATGCTCGAAATTGGTGTAAGGGAAGCCTGTGCCGATTAGTGCGTCAGCAAGCTGTACGCGTTTGGTGACGCGTAAACGTTTGTCGTTCAGGAAAGCACCCCGTCCGCGCGTGGCGGTGAATAATTCATTTTTGGTGGGGTCGTAAACGACAGCTTGCGTAATGATGCCCTTGTGTTGCAAGGCGATTGATACGGAAAATTGTGGGAAGCCGTGTAAAAAGTTAGTTGTGCCATCGAGCGGATCAATGATCCAAACGAACTCAGACGAGCCGTGAGTGCCGCTCTCTTCTGCTAGAATTGCGTGGTCTGGATAGGCTTCCAGCAGCGTCTGAATGATGGTCTGTTCAGCAACGCGATCAACTTCGCTGACGAAGTCGGCATGAGATTTTTTGGTGATGGTGAGGTGATCGATTCTATCTGTCGAGCGATTTATTAAATTACCGGCGCGACGTGCGGCCTTCACCGCGATGTTGAGCATGGGATGCATAACTAACCTTTGTTTTAATGAGCTGGAGAAATTCAGCACGCATTTTAGTTGGTATTACGTTTTGAATAAACCTATAAGTTTGGAAACCTCCCCCGATCAAGCACGCCAGTGCCGCGAAAATATCCGTGTCGTGCTCAGTCACACCACTCATCCTGGCAACATCGGTGCCGCCGCTCGTGCTATGAAAACGATGGGCTTGCAGCATTTATATTTGATCAATCCACGCCATTTTCCCGATGCTCAAGCCAGTGCGATGGCGGCGGGAGCAGACGATATTTTGCAACAGGCCGTGGTCTGCGCATCAGTAGATGAAGCCCTCGCGGGGGTGGTGTATACGGTGGGAATGACAGCTCGGCTACGCGATATTTCCATCGCAGTAAAAACTCCGCGTGAGGCAATGCCGTTGGTGTTGCAAGAAGCCGCACAGCAATCTGTCGCATTGCTGTTTGGGACGGAAATGTCGGGTCTCACCAACGAAGAAACAGGGCGTGCGCAATTGCTGGTTAACATCCCCGCGAATCCTGATTTTTCGTCGTTGAATTTGGCGGCGGCGGTGCAAGTAATGGCTTACGAGTTAAGCGTAGCCGCACAGAGTTTTGTGCCTAATAGCTTGCCTGTGCAAGCGGCCAAGCATGAGCAAGTAGAAGGTTACTTCGCCCACCTAGAAAAAACCTTGTTCGAGATTGGTTTTTTTACTACGCAAAACCCCTCACGCATGATGCAGCGACTGCGCCGTTTGTATGCCAGAGCACGCTTAGAAGCGGACGAGGTGAACATCTTGCGTGGCATCCTGAGTGTTACGACCGAGTACAATGCGCGCCTTAAAACGCGTTACATTGAAGAGCAACAGCATGTTCAAAAACATTAAAGAGGATATTGCCAGCGTATTTGACCGCGACCCTGCGGCGCGCAGCACATTTGAGGTGCTGACTTGCTATCCAGGTTTACATGCACGGGTTTTTCATCGCATGTCCAATGCGTTATGGCATGCGAATTTCAAGTGGTTGGCACGCTTTATTTCACATATTGCACGCGGTTTGACGGGTATAGAAATCCATCCTGGGGCGACTATTGGGCGGCGTTTCTTTATTGATCACGGCATGGGGGTGGTTATCGGCGAGACTGCTGAAATTGGCGATGATGTCACCTTGTATCACGGCGTGACGCTGGGTGGAACGTCGTGGAAAGAGGGTAAACGCCATCCCACCTTGGGTAATCGTGTGGTGGTCGGGGCAGGCGCGAAAATACTGGGCCCGATACATATCGGGGACGGCGCGAAAATTGGCTCGAATGCGGTGGTGGTCAAGGAGGTTCCTGCGGGAGCGACGGCAGCGGGAATTCCTGCACGTATTTTGGACGAAGATAAAAAAATTGCAGCGGGTTTCAATGCCTACGGCATAGGCAACGATCAGAATGATCCGGTCAATAAAGCCTTGCATGGTTTATTGGGGCACAGCGTTACGGTAGATCAACGTATTGATTTGATTGTTCAACAACTCGAAAAACTGGGCGTGCCTGTCGCGGATGACCGCGCTACCGCCGAAAAATTCGATCCCAATCATCTGAATAAAATAGTTGACTGAAAAATTCGGGTATTCTATGATGGCTTGCCTGTAAAGAGAGGCTAAATTTTATGATCTTTACGCTCAAATTATCCGAAAAAAGAGAGGAATAACATGCGATTAACGACAAAAGGACGTTTTGCAGTCACAGCAATGATGGATTTGGCGATGCGCGGTGGGCGTGGTCCGATAACGCTGTCATCCATTAGTGATCGACAAGGAATATCGCTTTCATATCTGGAGCAATTGTTTGGCAAGCTACGCCGTAGCAAGATAGTCGATAGTGTGCGCGGTCCTGGTGGCGGCTACTGTTTGGCACGTCCTGCGGCAAAAATCACGATTGCTGAAATTGTTGTGTCTGTTGATGAGCCGTTGGATGCCACGAACTGCAACGAAATGGGGAATTGTAAAGACGGGCTGCCCTGTATGACGCATGAATTATGGTATGGCTTAAACAAACAAATATTTGCCTATTTGCAAGGGATTTCCTTGCAGCAAGTGGTAGATGGTTATGCAGAGCATGCAAAATCGGGAAATGCGCAGGGAAAATCTGTGATGAAACAGAGTAAACCAACGCGCGTGACCTTTGCCTAGTGAATGTGTTGAAAGAGAGTGCTGAAATGAAGTTGCCTATTTACATGGATTATTCTGCGACGACACCTGTTGATCCACGGGTGGCAGCGCAAATGATCCCTTATTTGACGGAAAAATTTGGTAATCCAGCCAGTCGTTCACACGCTTTTGGTTGGGCGGCGGATGAGGCGGTTGAGCAGGCGCGTGAACACGTGGCGGCTTTGGTGAATGCTGATCCCAAAGAAATTATTTGGACTTCGGGTGCGACCGAATCTAACAATTTGGCGATCAAAGGGGCGGCACATTTTTATCAGGGCAAAGGTAAACACATCATTACCATGCGTATCGAACACAAGGCGGTGATTGATACGGTTCGGGAATTGGAGCGCGAAGGTTTTAGCGCGACCTACCTTGATCCGGAGCCGAATGGCTTGCTCGATTTAGATAAGCTCAAAGCCGCGATTCGTCCCGACACCATTATTGTTTCCGTGATGTTTGTGAATAATGAAATTGGGGTGATTCAAGATATTTCAGCTATCGGTGAATTGTGTCGTGAAAAAGGTATTTTATTGCATGTGGATGCCGCGCAAGCGACCGGTAAGGTGGCTATCGACTTACAGCAACTAAAAGTTGATTTGATGTCCTTTTCTGCCCATAAAACTTATGGCCCGAAAGGTATTGGTGCTTTATATGTGCGCCGCAAACCGCGTGTGCGTCTGGAGGCGCAAATGCATGGCGGTGGTCATGAACGTGGGATGCGCTCTGGAACATTGGCGACGCATCAAATCGTGGGTATGGGCGCAGCTTTTCAAATTGCCAAAGCTGAAATGGGGCATGAGAACGAACGTGTGCGTATGTTGCGAGACCGTTTGTTGCATGGTCTGATGAGTATGGAAGAAGTGCATATCAATGGTGATATGGAGCATCGTGTGCCACACAATTTGAATCTGAGTTTTAACTTTGTGGAAGGCGAATCGTTGATTATGGCAATCAAAGATGTGGCAGTTTCCAGTGGTTCTGCCTGCACTTCCGCCAGTCTTGAGCCTTCCTATGTGTTGCGCGCGTTGGGACGTAGTGATGAATTGGCGCATAGCTCAATCCGTTTTACCGTGGGGCGTTTTACCACGGTTGAGGAAGTGGATTACGTGATTGAATTGTTGAAAAATAAAATCGGCAAGTTGCGTGATCTCTCACCGTTGTGGGATATGTATAAAGAAGGTATCGACTTAAGTAGCGTGCAGTGGGCTGCACACTAGAACATCAAGAAGGGTAAAGGGAAAGCGGTATAGGAAAAGTCAAAAGTGCAGTTGCGCTTTTCATTTTTTGTTTACCTTGTTTTTTGTCTGCGACTGAAAGGAGCAACGAAATGGCATATAGCGAAAAAGTGTTGGATCACTACGAAAATCCACGCAACGTAGGTTCTTTTGCAAAAGAGGAAGAGGGTTTGGGGACGGGCATGGTAGGTGCACCCGCCTGTGGTGATGTCATGAAATTGCAGATCAAGGTTGGTAAGGATGGCATTATCGAGGACGCAAAATTCAAAACCTATGGCTGCGGTTCGGCCATTGCCTCAAGCTCTTTGGTGACTGAATGGGTCAAGGGTAAAACGGTTGATCAAGCTTTGGCGATTAAAAATACGCAAATCGCTGAAGAATTGGCGTTGCCGCCTGTAAAAATTCACTGCTCAATTTTGGCTGAAGATGCGATCAAAGCAGCGGTAGCCGATTACAAGGCCAAGCAAGGTTCAAATGTGGTTACTGATGCCTGCAAGGGCAGTTGCTAAGGATATAAAAATGGCGATTTTACTCACTGAAAAAGCAGCGCAACACGTTAGCAATTTTATTGCTAAGCGAGGAAAAGGGGTGGGTTTGCGTATCGGGGTGCGTACCAGCGGTTGCTCAGGGATGGCGTATAAACTTGAGTTCGCCGATGTGATTGCTGAAGATGACGTGCAGTTTGTGAGCCATGGTGTGACTGTGCTGGTTGACCCGAAGAGCTTGGTGTACATCGACGGCATGGAGTTGGATTTTCAGCGTGAGGGTTTGAATGAAGGTTTTAAGTTCAATAACCCCAATGTTAAAAACGAATGTGGTTGTGGTGAAAGTTTTCACGTTTGATGAATGCCGTCAGTTTCGATTTCCAGCAAGATTATTTTCAGTTGTTCGAGCTGGCACATAGTTTTGACCTTGACCGGGCTCAATTAGAACAGCGTTATCGCCTCCTGCAAGCACAAGTCCACCCTGATAAATTTGCCCATGCACAGGCTGCTGAACAGCGGATTGCCATGCAGTGTGCTACACGGGTTAATGAGGCCTACCAAACCTTACGTACCCCACTGAATCGCGCCCGTTATCTATTGCGCTTACAGGGGGTGGACACGCAGGAAGATACCAACACGGCGATGCCGATGGATTTTTTGCTGGAGCAGATGGAATGGCGCGAGGCCGTGATTGAAGCTCAGCAGGCTCGTGATATGGATGCGTTGGCAAGTTTAGAAGCCAAAATGCTTGAAGCAACGGGTTTCTTAGAGCAGCAACTCGCCGTTAAAATCGACACTGAGCATGATTATGTTATGGCGGCAGATTTAGTACGTAAGCTACGTTTTATGGAAAAATTAGCAGAAGAAATTCACGCGGCTTATGACGCAATTGACTCTTAAATTCTTGGAGGATGGCGCGTCGTGAGTTGTGAATCTCATGTCTTTTACTTTCCCCTTTAATCCGTTCATAAAATCCTAAATGGCACTTCTACAAATTTCCGAACCTGGTTTAAGCACCCTGCCGCATCAGCATCGTTTGGCGGTAGGTATTGATTTGGGTACGACTAATTCTTTGGTCGCCACCGTGCGTAATGGCATCAGTGTGGTGTTGAATGATGAACAGGGGCGAGCGATGTTGCCGTCGGTGGTTAGATATGCTGCTGAGGGTGTGTCCGCTGTGGGGGAAGCTGCGCAATTGGCACAAAGTGATGATCCTGTGAATACCATTGTTTCTGCCAAGCGTTTTATGGGGCGGGGCTTGCGTGACATCGGCGAGGTCAGTCGTTTGCCCTATCGCTTTGTTGAGACGGCGGGCATGGTGCAGTTACGCACTGTCGCTGGCGTGAAAAGTCCCGTTGAGGTTTCGGCTGAGATACTGCACGTGTTGCGGCAACGTGCCGAAGCCTCGTTAGGTGGCGAACTGGTGGGAGCGGTGATTACCGTACCTGCGTATTTTGATGATGCGCAGCGTCAAGCCACTAAAGATGCCGCGCAGCTGGCAGGCTTGAATGTATTGCGCTTGCTCAATGAGCCGACCGCTGCGGCTATCGCTTATGGTTTAGATAATGCCGCCGAAGGGGTCTATGCTGTATACGATTTGGGCGGTGGAACTTTCGACATTTCCATTCTGCGCTTGTCCCGTGGGGTATTTGAGGTGTTGGCAACGAATGGTGATTCAGCGTTAGGTGGCGATGATTTTGATCAGCGCATCCACTGTTGGTTGCTAGAAAAAAACCAATTATCGGCACTGAGTGCGCATGACACGCGTTTGTTATTAACCCATGCTCGTGCTGCTAAAGAGCAACTCACAGAACATGCTGAAGTGCGTATTACCGCCGTGTTGTCCAGCGGTGTGTTAATTGATAACTTGCTGACACGTGAAGAGTTTCAAGCGATGTCGCACAATCTGGTGCAACGCACATTGCAATCTTTGCGGCGTGCGCTACGTGATGCAAAATTAACGGTTGCCGATATTAAGGGCGTGGTGATGGTGGGCGGGGCAACCCGTATGCCGCAAGTGCAACACGTGGTAGGCGAGTTCTTCGGGCAAATTCCTTTGACGAATCTTGACCCTGACAAAGTGGTGGCATTGGGGGCTGCAATTCAAGCTAATCTGCTGGCGGGTAATCGTGGCGGGGATGATTGGTTGCTGTTAGATGTCATTCCGCTTAGTTTAGGCATCGAAACGATGGGTGGTTTAGTCGAGAAAATTATTCCACGCAACAGTACGATTCCGACGGCACGCGCACAAGAATTTACCACCTATAAAGATGGGCAAACGGCTATGAGTATCCATGTGCTGCAAGGCGAACGTGAGTTGGTGAGCGATTGTCGTTCACTGGCGAAGTTTGAATTGCGCGGTATTCCTGCCATGGTGGCTGGCGCGGCGCGTATTCGCGTCACGTTCCAAATTGATGCGGATGGTTTGTTGAGCGTGTCAGCGCGCGAGATGTCCAGTGGTACAGAAGCCGCGATTACCGTTAAACCCGCCTACGGTTTGAATGATGAAGACATTACCCGAATGTTGCAAGAATCAACCCAACACGCCACAGACGATATGCAGGCGCGTGCGCTACGTGAGCAACAGACTGAAGCTGCTCAACTACTGGAGGCCGTGCAGCACGCCGTCGAACAGGATGGTGAATTGCTGGAAGGGACACAGCTAGAAGCCATCAATGACTGCATCGAGACGTTGCGTATGGCACTGCAACAGACCGATCTTATGGTGCTTAAACGCGCAATTACGGGTTTGAATGAAGCGACGGTGAAATTTGCTCAAGCACGTATGGATAAAAGTGTAGGGTTGGCATTGTCAGGTAAAAAAATAGCTGATTTAGAGGTGAAACCATGACCCAGATTATTGTGTTGCCACATGAAGAACTTTGCCCTAAAGGCACGTTATTCAACGTAGAGCCAGGCATTTCACTCTGCGATGCTTTGTTGCAAAACGGCATTGAAATTGAGCATGCGTGTGAGAAATCGTGTGCCTGTACCACGTGCCATGTCATTTTGCGGGCAGGCTTTAATTCACTCACCTCTGCCGAAGATTTGGAGGAAGATTTGCTCGATAAAGCATGGGGGTTGGAGCCTAATTCACGGTTGTCTTGCCAAGCGATTGTGGCTCAGGAAAACTTGGTGGTCGAAATACCAAAATACACCATCAATATGGTTAAAGAGGGTTAGCAAGATGAAATGGACTGACATCAATGACATTGCGATCAGCTTGAGCGAAAGCTATCCCGACACTGATCCGCGCTATGTTAATTTCGTCGATTTGCATCACTGGGTGATGGCTTTGCCAAGTTTTAATGATGACCCTACGCATAGCGGTGAAAAAATTCTTGAGGCCATTCAAGCAGCTTGGATAGAGGAAATGGAGTAGCAATGATTCATCTGTGGCAAAAAATTTCTAAGCGTTGGTTATATCTGGCAGGCGCATTGTTCGCCAGTGGGCTGATGGGCTTTGGTTTATATCTACAATACGTTAAACATCAAGACCCTTGCCCTTTGTGTATGGTGCAGCGAGTGATTTTTATTGCTATCTTGGTGATGTTTGCTTTGGCTGCCCTGCATAACCCCCAGCGTATCGGGCAGCGTATCTATGCGGCATTGATTGGCTTGCTGGCACTCACAGGAATCGGTGTGGCGGCACGGCATATCTGGATACAGAATCTACCGCCAGACCAAGTACCCGCATGTGGTCCAGGCTTGGACTATATGCTAGAGACCATGCCGATGGCCGATGTGTTAAAGCAGCTGTTGCATGGCTCAGGGGAATGTGCTGAAAAAGGTTGGACTTTCCTGACCCTAGGGATTCCTGAGTGGTCATTATTGTGCTACCTCGGATTGGGCGTTTGGGCGTTATTGATTGCCTTAAGAAAGGCTGCCTAATCACCCATCTGCATGATCCAGCCCATTCCGATGAGTGCACCAAAAAATATCCCCAGATGCGCCCATGTCCATAGCCAATAGCGGCGCGCTAATTTCTCTGGGGTGAGGTTGCTAATCAAGAACAATTTCCCGTCACGTGGTTGGCTGACGATATGCAAATCAGGTTGCGCTTGGGCATCACGTAGTTTCTTAGTGACCTCACGTTTAGCCGCCTGCCTAGCCAGTAACCATTCTTCCATGTTCAGCTCGCCATCCTTGTTTAGGTCAAAGCGTTTACGCAGGCTAGGCATATCCCGCTTCCATTCTGCCAACAGCGCATTGAGTTCGGCGCGGCTATCGAATTCGAGTGCAACGCTTTGTGTGCGGAAATCTCCCAGCACATAGATGTTGTCCTGCTGGAGTATCTTCCACTCGGTATAACGATAATTTCCCGTACTCCATTGGTCACGATGTTGCGTGGTGATTTCTGCCCGTTCAGGATCAACGACGCAATGACCACTGTCGTCTCGCAGTACAAATGAATCAGCACTTTCGCCGCGTTCCTCAATAACCCATTTATTTCTTTCAGTTTGGCGCGCGACGGTATAGCGATACCACAAACAAGGGGTTTGGCTGAGTTTGGCATACACTGGCGTGTCACCAAAAGTTTGCCCGTGCCCCAGCAACTCAACGTAGCCTTGGGCGGCGGACGCTATTTTTGAAGTGGGTGTATCACGGATCAAACGCAGACGCTTTAGGGCGGACAACCATGCGGGTACGCTAATCAAAGCCATCAAACCCAAGCAAATTATTGAGCCTGTACCAGCCTCAAATTGTATTGCCGCAAATAGCAGTAGCAACTGGGCACCCGAGGTGACCAGTTGTGCATATTCACGACGCAACGAAAAAGGCATGACGACTAATTAAAAAGTTGTTTTACATCCACATCGGATTTTTCGTTGGAAGAAAATTCCAACAAAGGTTTGTCGCCAAAGTTGAACAGCTTGGCGATGACGCTAGCGGGGAATACTTCAATTTGCACATTGTTGATGTTGACTGACTCGTTATACAGCTCACGCCGATCCGCAATACTATTTTCCAAGGACGTAATACGGTTTTGCAGCTGCATGAAATTCTCGTTAGCCTTCAATTCAGGATAAGCTTCCGCTACGGCAAAAATACCCCCCAGTCCTGCGCGTAACATGCCTTCCGCTTGTCCCAGGGCAGGAATGTCTTGGTTCTGCCGTGCTGATTGCACTTGCGAACGTGCCTCAATCACTTTTTGCAAAGTACTTTGCTCGAACTGCTTGTATTGCTTACAAACCTCGACCAGTTTTGGCAATTCATCGTGGCGTTGCTTGAGTAATACATCAATGTTTGCCCAAGCCTTGGCGACCGCGTGTTTAACCGTGACCAAGTGGTTATAAAGGCTAACCCCATAAAATAAGACAACCACAACAATGCCGAGAACGACTAAGCTGACCATGATTTTCTCCTCGTTTGATAATGGGTACATTGTAATGCAATCGTGGCATTGCACGGCATGGCGGTAAGCGAACTTGCGCAGGCTGCGCTAATCTGAGGTGAACACAATAACTTCTGCGAGAGGTGGCGATGGATGCGGTTTCGAGTATTGCTTTAGCGGCGGGATTGAGTTGGGCGAGTGGTTTACGCTTGTATGCAACCGTCTTTATCGTGGGGGTGCTGGCGAAGTATGGTTATTTACATCTGCCCGCTGCCTTGCTGGTGCTATCGAATCCGTATGTTATTGGCTTATCTGGCGTGTTATTGGTGGTGGAGTTTTTTGCCGATAAATTCCCCGTCGTCGATAGCTTGTGGGATAGCGTCCACACCTTTATTCGCATTCCTGCGGGTGCATTATTGGCGATGGGGGCAATAGACAGTAACGATCCCTTGATTGCGACCAGCGTTGCCTTATTAGGTGGAACGCTCTCAGGTGGAACACATTTCGCCAAATCAGGGAGTCGCGCTTTAATCAATACTTCCCCTGAACCAATGAGCAACTGGATGGCTTCATTCGGTGAAGAGAGCTTGCTGGCGATGGGGCTGTGGTTAGCCTTGCTGCACCCCATCGGCTTTCTGCTTTTTATGGGGGTGTTTGTCGCGCTATTAGTTTGGTTGTTGCCTAAATTATGGCGGGGTGTGCGGCACTTGGTCAGCGGAGAATTGCTTGCGGCTCGCTCAGGGGTGAGAAGGTGATTGCTCGCTGGTGGTTTTAAGTTGCGCGAGGTAATCATCCAGAGCCTGATGCTTTTCTTGTTCAGTTAAAAACATCCGTACAAAACGCAAAATTGGATTATGCACTTCGATTTGTTCATCCAATTTCAAGTGTGTGCCATTCGCCGTTTCGCTGAGTTGCAGCCTGCGTAAGCCGCTCAGGTTGCCATAAAACTGAAATTCGATCTGTTGTGGTGCTTGTACTTTAATTGTCTGTACCATCAAAGTGCTGCCGTCTTTACCAAACTCTGCCCATTTACTTAGGCCTGGTGCTGGAGGCGTTTGCAAGGTGACTTGGGCTAATTCTTTACGCCAATTGGGTTGTGCCACAAACTGTGTTAGCGTTTGCCAAATCACTTCGCGTGGCGCATGAATATCAAGCTCGATGCTGCGGTCGGTGTAACGAGGTTGTGCAATCCCTGCCAAGGTAATGGCTGAAATGCTGACAACAATCACTACCAGTAAACGCAATAACCAATGCATCAATAACGTCCTTTGTTCTGATCGAGGCCGTGACGTTTGTACAGTGCCGCCATAATGCCCGAAAGTAATAAGCCGAATACCACGATAATAAAGTAGATGCTGAAATTTAATTTTTGCATCACGGCATACAACCCCAGCATGGCGAAGATACTTAGATTCTCATTAAAATTTTGTACCGCAATGGAACGTCCCGCGCCCATCAAGGTGTGACCGCGATGTTGTAATAATGCGTTCATGGGAACCACAAAGAACCCGCCCATCGCCCCGATCGCAATCAGCAGCACAATGGCCAAGGTGCTATTCGTGACAGGAATCATCATCAATACTGCAATACCCATTGCTATCCCCACTGGCAGCACCTTGACCGAACTTTCCAAATTAACGTATTTTGCTGCGAGTACCGAGCCAATGGCGATGCCTATAGCGACCCAAGCTGTGAGTTTGGCAGCTTCGCCAATATCGTATTGCAAAGCAATCGCAGCCCACCCCAACACTAATAAACGCAAAGTTGCTCCGGCCCCCCAGAACAAAGTAGTGACCCCCAACGAAACCTGTCCCAAGGGATCTTTCCACAATAGCGTGAAGCAATGCGCAAATTCTTTGGTCAGAAAAATCGGGTTGCGACTAATGGGCTTGTGATCTATGGGTAAGAGTGGAATGTAAAGGTTGAATAGCGCAGCCAGAATGTAAATAAACACGATAAACACAATCGCCAGTTCAGGCACGCTATGGATCAGTGGTAAGTTGAGGGTATGTAACAACGGTGCAGCGAGATGCGGGCTAATCAACATGCCACCCACTAGAGCACCCAACACGATGGCCGCAACGGTCAGCCCCTCCATCCAACTATTGGCTTTCACTAAGTCACTTGCGGGGAGATACTCAGTGAGAATGCCGTATTTGGCGGGCGAATAAGCCGCTGCACCCAATCCCACCAGGCCATAGGCGAGCAACGGGTTGACCCCCACCAGCATGGCGACACAGCCGAGTAATTTGATGATGTTGCTGATGAACATCACCCGACCTTTAGGCAATGAATCTGCAAATGCGCCCACGAAAGGGGCGAGGACGATGTAAGAAAAAATAAAACCTTGTTGAAGCACAGGGGTGTGCCAATCGGGTGCATTCACTTCTTTAAGCAAAGCGATAGCAGCGAATAACAACGCATTGTCAGCAAGCGCGGAAAGGAATTGCGCTGTGAGGATGATGTAAAAGCCGAGATTCATTCAACGGGCAGGTTTTTTGTGAGGGCGTTTTATATCACGAAAGTATTGCCCCTGCTATCATTAAGCATCCTTGGTTCTTAATCTCGTCCAGCCAGCTTCATGACGCGCCCTATACACGCCCAGATTGACCTCAGTGCACTCGCGCACAACTTACACCTTGCGCGCCGTACGACGCGCGCCAAAATGATGGCGGTAATTAAAGCCAACGCTTATGGCCACGGCTTATTGCGTGTGGCAGACGCGCTGCGTGAAGCAGATGGCTTCGCCTTGCTGGATGTGCGTGAGGCGGTAAGTTTGCGTGAGGCGGGTTTTACGCAACCTATCTTATTGTTGGAAGGTTTTTTTAGCGCGCAAGAATTGTCGTTGGTGGCGGAATATCAACTGAGTTGCGTGATTCATAGTGCGTGGCAGCTTTCTCTATTGGATCAATGTTCACAGCGTGGTGCCGTATCGGTGTGGCTCAAGATCAATACAGGGATGAATAGATTGGGCTTTGCCCCTAACGATGTGGGGGCGGTGTTGGAGACCTTGCAACGCCATCGTGCAGTGAGCGAGGTTACTCTGATGACGCATTTTTCACAGGCGGATGAGGTGCAAGGCGTATCTGTGCAGCATGCACGTTTCAAGGAACTCGCGGGCGCGCATCGCTTGCCGTGCAGTTTGGCAAACTCTGCGGCCTTGTTGCGCTATCCTGAAACCCACGCGGATTGGGTGCGACCTGGCATCATGCTTTACGGCGCATCGCCTTTTGCGGATAGCACGGCGGCGCAACTGGGGTTGCGTCCAGTGATGAGTCTGACAAGTCGTATTATCGCAGTACAGAATTTACGCGCAGGAGATGCGCTAGGCTATGGCGCACAGTTTCGTGCAGATCGCGCCATGCGTATTGGCATTGTTGCTTGTGGTTATGCAGATGGTTATCCACGTCATGCAGCTACGGGCACACCTATTTTGGTGGGCGGTAAGCTGACGCGAACCTTGGGGCGCGTGTCGATGGATATGCTGTGTGTTGATTTGACCTCAATCTTGGATGCCAATGTGGGGGAGCGTGTCACAATGTGGGGCGAGGCAATGCCGATTGAACACGTGGCTGCGGCTGCGGGCACAATCAGCTATGAATTGATGTGTGCGATTACGGCACGTGTACCAATGAGCTACTAGAAGGGAATGCAAGATGGCCGAAGAATCCGTTCCGAGTAAGAAAGTTGAGATTGTCGATTTGCAATCGATCAAAATTGCCATTGGCGATGCGTTGCAATTACAAGATTTCTCTGCTGCAAAGCAACGTCATTATGTGAAGTTGATTGGCTACTTAAATCGCCGTAGCGTGATTGTTTCTCACCCTAAGCTGGATGATAAATTGATGTTCGTCAAGGAAGGGGATAGTTTTTTAGTGCGAGGTTTTTCAGGCACCAAAACTTACGACTTCACCGCCAATGTGCTTTCCGTGAGCCTTACGCCTTACCCCTACGTGCATCTATCTTTCCCCTCTCAAGTGAACACGATCAACATGCGCGCCGCGTTGCGGGTGCGCGTTAGGTTGGTTTGCTCGGTAGAGGCTGCGGCTCATGCGTTAAAAATGCCGGCTACGATTGAAGATATGAGCGTTTCAGGTTTACGTATCCAAGCTAAAAAATCATTGGGTGCGGTGGGGGACGAAATTAACATCAGCTTCCGTTTGCCGATTGAGGGAGTCGAACAATTGTTTGTTGTTCCTGCGGTGATACGCAATGAATTTAGTGATCCTGAAAATTCCGTGGTCACACATGGCGTATCTATTGCTCAGCCCGAAGGAAGTGAGCGCATGGCACTACAAAATTTCATCTATAAAACCATGACAGAGGCTTAGCACATGGACGTAACACAGGCTGCTCAAGGTCTCTTGGCAATCATCGGTGGGAGCGGTGTTTACGACATCGCAGGACTGGAAAATACGCGTTGGGTCAAGGCTACTTCCTCATTTGGCGAACCTTCGGATGAGGTGTTGATGGGGGAATTGGCCGGTCAATCCATCGCATTTTTGCCACGTCATGGTCGTGGCCACCGCATTCCACCGTCTGAAATCAACTTTCGCGCCAACATCGACGCACTTAAACGGCTGGGGGTTACCGACATCATTTCGGTGAGTGCGGTGGGTTCGTTACGAGAACAACTCAGCCCTGGCACTTTCGTCATTGTCGATCAGTTTATTGACCGTACTTTTGCGCGGGAAAAAAGTTTCTTCGGCAGCGGCGTGGTCGCGCATGTCTCAATGGCGCATCCCGTCTGTCAACGCTTGGGTGACCATCTCGAATCCGCAGCACAAACCATCGGCATTCCTGTGGTGCGTGGTGGCACTTATCTGGTGATGGAAGGTCCGCAGTTCTCTAGCTTGGCTGAATCTGAGCTATATCGTAGTTGGGGTTGCGATGTTATCGGCATGACCAACATGCCCGAAGCCAAGCTCGCCCGCGAAGCCGAGATTTGCTATGCCAGCGTGGCGATGGTCACCGATTACGATTGCTGGCATCCCGCTCACGCTCATGTGACCGTGGATGCCGTGATCAAAATACTGCTAGAAAATGCCGAGCAAGCACGCGCCTTGGTCAAGGCGGTCGCGCCGCAAGTGGCAGTAGATGCGCAAGCCTGCGCATGTGGCTGCCGTAGTGCTTTACAACACGCCATTATCACTGCCCCCGAAGCCCGCGATGCCGCACTTTGCGCAAAGCTATCGGCAGTGGCTGGGCGTGTTTTAACTGCGTAAAAAATCGTTATTCAAGGACGTAAACCTATGCCTATCAAATCAAAAATTCGTACCGTTCCGCATTACCCCAAAGCAGGCATCCAATTTCGTGACATCACCACCTTACTGAAAGATCCTGTCGCGTTTCGTATCACCGTCGATGAACTGGTACGTCGCTATAAAAATGTAAAAATAGACAAAATCGCAGGTATCGAATCACGCGGTTTTATCCTCGGCGCCCCCCTGGCTTACGCGTTAGGCATCGGCTTTGTGCCGATCCGCAAGCAAGGCAAGCTGCCTGCTGAAACCATCGGTCAAGAATATGCCTTGGAATACGGTACTGACCGCATCGAAATACACACCGACGCGATCGCTCCAAGTGAAAAAGTGTTACTGGTGGACGACCTCATTGCCACGGGCGGAACGGCGGAAGCCGCCTGTATGCTGATAGAAAAAATGGGCGGCAAAGTCGTTGAGTGTTGCTTCATCATCGACCTGCCTGACATTGGCGGACGCGCACGGCTGGAGAAAATAGGGAAGAAAGTCTTTGCCTTGTGTGAGTTTGAAGGTGACTAAGTGTTTAGATAACGTTCTTC
Source organism: Gallionella sp. (assembly GCA_036170775.1). Taxonomy (GTDB): domain Bacteria; phylum Pseudomonadota; class Gammaproteobacteria; order Burkholderiales; family Gallionellaceae; genus Gallionella. The sequence continues at coordinate 17,690 of JAVHPV010000076.1, forward strand.
AACCTGCCACAAAACCTAATTGATCTCCCCATGAGCCTCTACACCCAACTGCAAGCCGCCCGTAGCGAAGAAGACGTAAAAGATGCTTACATCAAAGCCTTGGGGTTGAAGAGTTACACCAAAGGTTTGATCGACATTCAAACCAAAGAGATTTGGTTCGA
>JAVHPV010000077.1:0-3582 GCA_036170775.1 Gallionella sp.
ACCTCGGCGGGTTCATGGGGTTGTTTGTCCGCAGTATCGACGAAGCGAAATAAGCCGCTGCGTTGCAAATCGCCAATCACTACGTCATTGATGGCTTGCGATAACTTTTCATCGCCGCCCAACGGTACGATGGCGACAGGAATTTGATGTTCGCCTGCACCGACGATCTCAATGCTCAAGGCTGCGTTGGCGAGTGGGGCTTGCATGATGAATAGCAAACTTAAACAAATTCGGGCGACATTTTTCAACATTGCTAACTCCTACTCAGTGGGTATGAAAAACAATTGTAATTCACGAAAACGGTTAAATAGCGTTGCATCGGGTGGCAAAGGCAAGGGCTGTGATTTTAAGATGGCGCGTTCCACCGCATTGTCGTAGGCACTGTTACCGCTGCCCTTACTCAAGCGCGTGCTCAACACGCCGCCACCTGGCAGCAGGGTGACGGAGAACTCTGCGCGCGCATCGTTGGCAACATCAGGCGGCATGATGATATTGCGGCGTATTTTGTTGCGTATTTTGCTGACGTATTCATCAACCACGTGTCCGACAGCGGCCTCTTGGGCTGCACGTTCACGTTGTGCTTGGGCAGCCGCAGGATCGACTATTTGTTTGGCTTGTGTAGGTATCGCTATTTTTTTATTAACAGGGGCGGGTTCGATGACAGGCTTGCTTTCCAGCTTCTTTTTGTCGGGCAACACAATGTCGGGTTGAACGGGTTCTGCACGCTGCGCGGGGGCGGCTTGCTCTTCAACTGTTACAGCTGGTGGAGGAGGGGGCGTAACCGCAGCATCATTGGGTAGGCGTGACCACAATTCCACGCTCATAGTTTCTGGCGGCAAAGTCTGCCAAGTGAAGCCGAAATATAACAAGGCGAAGAACGCTGCATGTACCGCTAAAGCCATTAAGCCCGCAGGTAATTTATACGGTTCGGAATAAACGGCTGAACTCATTTTGCCTTGGCTTGCGTCAACAATCCCACCTTTTGGATGTGCTGCTGTTGCAACACGTCCATGATATTGATGACTTCTTCATAGCGTACATTTTTATCGGCTGAAATCACCACGGCTTGCTCAGCAAATTTGCCTGAGCGCGCTTTCAGCAAAGCGACTAACTCGTCACGGGACACTTCAGTTTCATGATTATCTTGAGCGTGGTCGCGCATGGCTAAGGTGGTGTCTTTTTTGATAATGACTTCTAGCGGTGCAACAGGTGGAGCTAACGATTTACCTACGCTGGGCAAATCAACCATACCTGGATTCATCATCGGTGCGGTGACCATAAAAATCACCAGCAACACCAACATCACGTCGATGTAAGGCACGACGTTAATTTCATTCATTAACCGATTCTTGGCACGACGGCTCGATCTCATCGCAATACGTCCTTAAGGCTGACGTTGCAACACGTTGGAAAACTCTTCGGTAAAACTTTCGAAGCGTGTCGCCAAGCGATCAATGTCATGCGCGTAACGGTTGTAGGCAACCACCGCAGGAATCGCCGCGAACAAGCCCATCGCGGTTGCTACCAAGGCTTCTGCAATACCTGGTGCGACGTGCGCCAGCGTGGCTTGCCCCACGTTTGCCAAGCCACGGAAGGCATTCATAATGCCCCACACCGTGCCAAACAAGCCCACGTAAGGGCTGACCGAACCGACCGAAGCGAGAAAGGCGAGATGTGCTTCTAGCCTATCCATCTCACGTTGATAGGTGGCACGCATGGCACGGCGCGTGGCATCCATCAGTGCACTTTCATCACTGCCGTGCTGTTTCTTGAGTTTCACAAATTCATTGAAGCCTGCACCAAAAATACGTGCCATCGCACCTTGCTCGTTGCGTGGGGCGTGGCTGATTTGCTGATACAGTTCATTCAAATTCGGGTTGCGCCAAAACGCTTCCTCGAATTCGTTGGTCAGGCGCGCCTCATTCCGAATCGCAAACAGCTTAAGGAAGATATACCACCACGACAGCAGCGACACCAACAGCAACAAACCCATCACCAGTTGTACCAACACACTGGCATTGGCGATTAGATGCACAAATGACAAATCTTGCGTTACTTCCATGAATAGCTACTCCAAAAAATCAATATACGTTCACAACTACAGTAAAACTCAGATGAGTTTCAATCTCGCCACTTGGCACGCAATACTTCGGGCACGCTGACAGGTTTGAAAGTTGCCATAGACACGCACACCAAATTTACTTCTGCATCATTCAACAACTCGTTACCCCGTAACACCTGTTGCGCCAAGGTAATGCGGCTGCGCCCGATGTCCTTGACTTGCGCCGTTACCGTCAACAAATCATCCAACAGTGCAGGCTTGAGATACTCCAGCTTCATCGAACGCACCACGAACACTGCGCCAAATTCTTGCATCAGAGCCCCATTGCTGTAACCGCATATCTCACGTAACCACTCGGTGCGCGCCCGCTCCATAAAGTTCACATAACTGCCGTGATACACCACCCCGCCCGCATCGGTATCGTGAAAATACACGCGGGTGGGCAGCGCAAAAATTGCGTGTTTACTCATCTAGCAAGTCTCCGTTGATTGCTTTGTTTGCCACGACCAAACCGAAATGACGATAGGCACTTGCCGTTGCCATACGCCCGCGTGGGGTGCGTTGCAAATAGCCCTGTTGGATCAGATAGGGTTCGATCACATCTTCAATGGTGTCGCGCTCTTCACCAATCGCGGCGGCAAGATTGTCCACCCCGACAGGCCCGCCCATAAATTTTTCAATCACGGTTTGCAGCAGCTTTCTATCCATCACATCCAACCCTTGCGAGTCCACGTCGAGCATGGTCAGCGCAGCATCCGCCACGCTACGAGTGGCGTGGCCGTCCGCCTTCACATCGGCATAGTCGCGCACGCGGCGCAACAAACGGTTAGCGATACGTGGCGTGCCGCGTGAACGCTTGGCAATCTCCAGTGCGCCATCGGGCGAGATGGGCAGTTCCAATAAGCCAGAAGAGCGCGTGACGATACGCTGCAATTCTTCTGGGGTGTAAAACTCTAATCTTGACACGATGCCAAAACGATCACGCAAGGGATTGGTCAACATGCCCGCACGCGTGGTCGCGCCCACCAAAGTAAATGGTGGTAAGTCGATCTTGACTGAACGCGCCCCCGGCCCTTCGCCGATCATGATGTCGATTTGATAGTCCTCCAGCGCGGGATACAAAATCTCTTCCACCACGGGTGACAGCCGATGTATTTCATCAATGAATAGCACGTCGTTGGGTTCAAGGTTCGTGAGTAGCGCGGCAAGGTCACCGGCGCGTTCCAACACAGGGCCTGAGGTATGGCGGATATTCACGCCCATTTCACGCGCAATGATCTGCGCCAAAGTGGTTTTACCCAAGCCTGGCGGACCGAACAGCAGTACATGGTCGAGCGGCTCTTGGCGATTTTTAGCGGCTTGGATGAAAATTTCCAATTGCCCGCGTATTTTTTCTTGCCCCACATATTCTTCTAGCTGCTTGGGACGTAGCGCGCGCTCCAACGCCTCTTCTTGCTTGGAAGCAACGGCAGGCGTAGTCAAACGCGGTTCGGTGGTGAGATTGTCGCTGTGGATCATGG
>JAVHPV010000078.1:0-3579 GCA_036170775.1 Gallionella sp.
TAAACCAGACAAACGCTCGGCTGCTCTGACCGTGTTAGCCACCAGCATGGTGATGGTCATGGGTCCCACTCCGCCTGGTACAGGGGTAATGTAACCAGCGACTTCCTTGACGCTATCAAAATCCACATCGCCCACTAATTTACCCTCGGCGTTACGGTTGATTCCCACATCAATCACTGTAGCCCCCGCTTTCACCATATCCCCGGTGATAAAGTTGGCTCGCCCGACAGCAGCGACAAGAATGTCGGCATCACGGGTATGCTTAGCCAAATCAACCGTCTTTGAGGTGCAAATAGTGACCGTGGCATTTTTGTGTAACAGCAACAATGCCATCGGTTTGCCCACAATGTTGCTGCGTCCGACGACCACCGCGTGTTTCCCTTCGATAGCAATGCCCGATTTTTCCAGCAAGACCATCACGCCGTAAGGTGTGCAGGAAGGGAAAGGCGTTTCACCTGTCACCAATGCACCTACGTTTTTTTCATGGAAACCATCGGCATCTTTATCTGGGTTAATGGCTTCAATAACTTTGTGCGCATCCAAATGTTTGGGAAGTGGTAATTGCACCAATATGCCGTGTATCTTTGGATCGTTATTCAAATTCTCAACTTCGGCCAGTAATACCGCTTCGCTGACATCTGCGGGGAGTGCACGGTGGATAGAATACAGACCCAGTTCCGCACAGGCTTTGACTTTGTTTGCCACATAAACCTTAGAGGCTGGATCTTCACCCACGATAATGACTGCCATGCCAGGAATGACCCCTTTGGCCTTTAAGGCATCCGCGCGAGCTTTCCATTCGGCACGGACTTCTTGGGCAATTTTTTTACCATCAATGATATGAGCAGTCATGCTGATTCCTAGTGATTAAAATTCGGGTTTGTCGTTGGAATTTTGGTAATTCGCCACGCCCGCCATAATTTCTTTACGCGCTTCTTCAACATCGGCCCAACCGCCAATTTTCACCCATTTATTTGGCTCAAGGTCTTTGTAGTGAGCGAAGAAATGCTCAATTTGTTTCAACACAATTTCAGGCAACTCCTGATAGTTCTTCAAGCCGCGATACAAGGTAGACAGCTTATCGACGGGAACGGCCAGCACTTTGGCATCGAAGCCCGACTCATCTTCCATTTTCAACACGGCGAGCGGGCGGCAACGTACCACCACGCCACTATTCAAAGGCACAGGCGTAATGACCAGAACATCGACAGGGTCACCATCGTCCGACAGGGTGTGAGGAATGTAACCGTAGTTGCAAGGGTAGTGCATGGCGGTGTTCATAAAACGATCCACAAAAATCGCACCAGAGGCTTTATCGACTTCATATTTAACGGGTTCGCCATGTTGAGGAATCTCAATAATAACGTTGAAATCATCAGGTAAGCTGTTGCCAGATGGCACTTTGTTCAAGCTCATGTGGGTATCCTTGCGTAAGAGGGTTAAAAAGGTGCGCAATTATAAGCGAAGCAAGCTGAGGTGCGCAGTCATCTTCGGTTAAAATAAGCGCAGAATTTACTGAGGAGAACAGGCAATGACGACACAAACACAGTTAGTTGGGAAAATGGTAATTGGTCAATCTGGCGGACCTACCGCTGTCATCAATCAGTCTTTAGTGGGGGCAGTGTTGGCTGCGCGCAAGCAAGCCAATATCACAGGAATTCTCGGTGCACATCACGGCATCGCGGGAATCATGAAAGAAGACTTTATTGATCTCACTACGCAATCTCTTGAGCAATTGGAACTGGTGGCGACCACCCCCGCAGCGGCGTTAGGGTCGGTGCGTCTGAAGCCTGGTCGTGATGAATGTGAAAAGGTTTTTGACGTCTTCAAAAAGAATGACGTGCGTTATTTCTTCTATATCGGGGGTAACGATTCTGCTGAAACAGCACACATCATTGCGGAAATGGCCAAAGAGGCGAATTACGATTTCTGCACGGTACATATCCCCAAAACCATCGACAATGATTTGAAAATTACAGACCACTGCCCAGGCTTTGCCTCCGCAGCGCGTTTCGTTGCCTTGGCTTTTATGGGGGATGACCGCGATAACCGCGCATTGTCCGGAATTAAGGTCAACGTGGTGATGGGGCGGAGTGCGGGATTCTTGACTGCGGCATCGGCGTTGGCGCGCCAAGCTGAAGGTGACGGCCCGCATCTAATTTACTTACCTGAGCGTGTTTTTGATGTGGCGCAATTCCAGCAAGATGTGCGCGATGCCGTGGCCAAATACGGACGCTGTGTGATTGCCGCTTCGGAAGGCATTACCGATAAAGACGGGAATCCTATTTCCACCAGCGGTGAAAAAGATTCACATGGCAACATTCAACTCTCAGGCAGCGGTGCATTGGGTGACACCTTAGCCGCGTTGGTTAAAGATGCCTTTGTGGGGCAAAAAGTGCGGGTGCGTGCGGATACTTTTGGTTATCTACAACGCTCTTTCCCGACCATCATCTCTCCTGTGGATGCCCAAGAAGCACGTACGGTGGGAGATTTTGCAGTCAACCATGCGGCGACTACAGGCGAGCCAGGTTCAGTCTCAATTCGTCGTTTAAGTAGTGTGCCTTATGCCAGCGAATGCTTCATTACCCCGTTGTCATCGGTGGCACGCGAAGCGACACACATGAAAGATGAGTTCATCAATGCAGCGGGCAACGATGTTACTCAGGCATGGATCGACTATGTCGCTCCGCTGGTGGGTGAATTGCCGAAAATGGGACGTTTGTAATTTCCGTCGCCACGCACAAGTAACAACCACACAGGGCGGAACTACCGCCCTGTTTTTTTACCACCACGATAAGTAAAGGTTAGCGATGAATATGCACCACGTTGGAATTTTGTCATGAGTCATCAAGCCATCATTACTTGGAATGAAGCGGGTAAAGTGTGTTCAGCACGTTGGCGTTCAGAGAGTGGTTCGCCTCCCCCGAAAAAAGTCATTATTGCTGATGACACGCTCAAAGCCGACGTGGCTTATCGTTTAGCCTGCGAAGGGACAGCCTTGTTGTGGCGTGGCGACTATCAAAATGCGCGCCAGTTGTTATTGGCGATGTCGCGGCGCGCTGACCGTAAACCGCGCAAGAGCTCCGATGTATTGAGTGAAACATTCAATCTGCATCGCCAAGCGCAAGCGCAACGCGCCCGTACGTTGGCCATGATTTTGCTGCCGCTGAGCAGTGACTACAGCATTCCCTTGCGTCGCGCCCCCGATATGAAGCAAGCCTGTAATGAAGCCTATGGGACAGGCGGCGAACCTTCGGTGGTTGCTTTACGTGAATTGTTAGGCTTGATCGGTGCGCATGAATGGCGCAAAAAAGGGGTAGAAATAGCCGCGCTGGCGGGGCGTATCTATCCACATTACGGCGTGTTCTCACCCGTGCGTGGCGAATATGTGGGACTGGTGAATAGCGCACCGTTGCCCCCGATCAACTTAGCTTTTGATATTGGCACGGGAACAGGCGTGTTAGCAGCGGTGTTGGCACAGCGCGGCGTGACGCACATCGTGGCCACCGATCAAGACCCACGCGCCTTAACCTGTGCGCGTGAAAATCTCAATCGTTTAGGCTTCAGCCAACAAGTAGA